>JAWCLO010000011.1 GCA_038850735.1 Methanomassiliicoccales archaeon | reverse complement strand
ATTCTTTGAAGTTCCGATTAAGAAAGGGATCATCGGTGCGTGAGTTTCGAATAACTATTCCCACTTCAAAGTATGGTTCTATTGTTTGAGAGTAAGCAATATATGGGGATCCAGAAGAATCGATAGCGATAAAGCGGGGGTTGGTGTAGTTTATATATCCTTTAACCTTTTCAATGTCCCAAGCAGATCCCACTTCATGCGCGTAATATAGCGCAGGCACGTCTTCATCATAAGAAAGGAACTCAAAGTGTGGTCTTCCGCCTGAATGAAACTTCATCAAGGTTTCATAGATCTCTTGATTACTGTCAAGACTTTCGAAATTCTATGGGTTGCCTGAACCAACAGCATGAATTAAATCTTGTTCCTGAAAACTTGATCTGTAAATGCAAGAAAGATGTAGTTTATCATCACTTTTGATGACCATCGTATGTTCTCAATCACGTGCTGGTTTGGCAAGGTCGATCCTTTCCCAATAATCTGCTACAAAATCTTCTGAACTTGCGGTTCCAGATATCAGTGGACGCGTAACGGATAATAAGAAGAAAACAATGACATAGATCGTCAATGTATGCTTTCCCCGCTTTATATAAGGCCGCTCGATTCTGGCTTATCCTTGCAGCAAATATCCAACTGTATTCCCTCCCTCGCAAGACGCAAGAAGAATTTCCCCCAAAACTCTGAGATTTCCTTTTATCCCTTGAGAACTATGGCGAGGAAACAAATATTGATTATTTGTACCCCTGCGAGAATGTGTGATTCCACATCTTAATCATAATTACTCCTTTTGGGCTCATGGATAAGATGGTTGGGCGATTGTCTAAGATTCTTGTTTTCACATCATGAGAATAAGCCAGCACAACAACATACATGAGTAACCGCCAACGGCATTCTTGAGAAATCTCACGGCGAGATATTCCGAAGTTTCAAGGACGTAGAATTGACAAGCTCAAAAATACGAGATGACGGCAAAACTTGAACAAGGAATAATCCTCTTGATTAATTATATATGTTCCCTTTATGCGAATGCAAATAAATTCTATTTTGCTCATTTTGATCATATAGATTCGGAACTGCAATAATTTTTGTTTTACTCATAGATAGAATTATCTTGCAATTACCCAAATATCGAGTTTGCATGGTCGAGATGACAGTTCCGACAGGATCGACGTTAGTTGTCGACGGACCTGCATCTGTTGTAGTGCGAGAGGGTGCCGCAGAGTGCTTCGGCGCTCTTCTCAAAAAAGGGACAAAAGCGGTTGTGAGAAAAGATAAGAGAATGCCATTCTTTGCAGTTGAGTCATTCTCGTCATCGATCAATCTAGGACATGGATCGTCTTATGATGTACTATCGAAAGATACCATTCCCGCATCGTGGAAAGCGTGCGTCGACAAGATCTCATCGACTAAACCTAAGTCCGTTATCGTCATTGGTAGCACCGACTCGGGAAAATCAGGCCTTAGCCTATATATTGCGAACCGATGCATCAGGTCTAATCTTTTGCCAGTCTGTTTTATCGACACAGATCTCGGCCAGTCAGACTTAGGTCCTCCTGGAACAATAGGGCTAGCCATTTTAGACAGAGAAATAACAGACATACAATCGATCCATTCGCCCCATCTCGAGTTTATTGGAACGACATCTCCTTATTTTGTCCAAAACAGGATTCTTTCATTGCTTAAGAAACTGGTATACATTGCTAGATCAAAGAAATCAGAGATAATTATTGTAAATACAGACGGTTGGGTGGATAGCAGCGAGGCTATGAGTTTTAAGAAGTCGCTGGTAGATATAATGCCTTCACCATTGGTAATTGGCACTCAGAAAAACGATATTATCAGTAACATAGAAAACACTCTCGATGAAGAGATTTGCTGGGTAGAATCACCATCGGAAATCAAGATAAGAACTCAAGAAACGAGAAAGAGACTTCGTGGGCTAATATTTTCAAAGTATCTTGCAGGAGGAAGGATTCGTGCTTTCGATAATAAGAGTGTTGATTTGATAGGCAAATGGGAAGATGCTAAGAATAATATTGTTGGATTGTTCGGGAAGGACCGGGAATTTCTGGGGATAGGTGTTGTCATAGAAACAGAGCCCGCTAAGGGTCTTATTAAGATTTATACCACTGCCAAGGGGAACGTCCGCAGGATCGTTATTGGAACGACCAAACTTGATGTATGTGGCAGGGAGCTTCCATAATTATTGCAATGAGCAGTTTGAATTGCTGATCAAGTAACTGGTAATAGTTCTTAGTTTCAGGATAGATGGTGAAGAATGAAGTAGATCGTCGGGATTTACACTTCAAAATACTGGGGATATCTATCATAAAATGGCTTCTTATCAGTCACTCATTTTGGCACTCTGCAATCAACACGCATCACTATATCCTTCCAAAAAACCGTTATGGGGCTGTCCGGATTTGAACCGGAATCTATAGCTCCCGAAGCTACAAGGATAGCCAAGTTACCCCACAGCCCCACTTAGTTGAATGGATCAAAATGTGACACAAGAATAAATATTATTCCCCCCTAGCCTCCGAAAACAATCTCCAATTTCTTGTTGCTCTCGATTTTCATGAAGGTAAATTTCATTCCGGTAATTTCAGTTGGCGTTTTCTTTGTATTTAGCATGGAATTATACAAAAGCTTCAAAAAATTTTCCAGACGATTAAACCGAATTTCTTCGTAATATGTCGAATTCAATATACGACAAATATTAAATATTCGACAGCCTTACGCCATTCCATGAAGGAACACCTTAGGGAAAAGATTGCTGGGGACATCACCTTATCGAACGATCCTGGTAAAACGATAAGGAAGTGGCGAGAAGAATTTAACATATCACAGCAAGCCCTAGCGAGACATCTGGGGATCTCCCCTTCGGTGATCAGTGACTACGAGTCAGGAAGAAGAAAATCACCTGGTATCACGATAATCAAGCGGATTGTTGATGGTCTCATAGAAATCGATGAAAAAACCGGGGGACATACTATAAAGAAATACACTCTTGGAGACAAAACAGATTGTATCATTAGCATGCGAGAATTCCGAACGAGCATACCTGTTGAAAATTTCATAAAAGTAATCGATGGAAACAATCTCACCAAGGGGCTACCCCTTGTAAGGGATATCCATGGTTATACGATTATCGATTCCATGAAGGCAATATTATCTTTGAGTTCATTCGACTATCTCAAAGTATATGGCTGGAGTAGCGAGAGAGCGCTGATATTCACCGGCGTTAAGTATGGAAGATCTCCCATGATCGCAGTGAGGGCACATCCACTCAAACCGGCGATGGTGTGCTATCACCGACCGGAACACGTTGATGAACTAGCAGTCAGGCTTGCAGCGCTCGAGGGTATTCCCCTTGTGAAGACTGACCTCCCAATGCAGGTTCTTGTTGACAGGCTTGAACGCCTTGGCTAAGGTGCGAGGTGGGATGTAATGGATGTTGGAATTGTTAGTTATGGGGCGTATGTTCCTAGGTATAGGATAACCCCCCAAGAAATTGCCAGAATTTGGGGGGTAGATGGTGAGATGATGAGCAGGAATTTGCTGATTTTCAGCAAATCTGTACCTGGTCCTGATGAAGACACAGTAACGATTTCCGTGGAAGCTGCCCGCAATATGCTGAAGCGTGTTTCAATCAACCCTAAGGAGATTGGGGCGATTTTCGTTGGTTCTGAGTCCCATCCATACGCCGTTAAACCAACTGGAACGATAGTTGCAGAGGCAATTGAAGCATCACCCAGTCTTACAGCTGCAGATTATGAATTTGCATGCAAGGCAGGCACCGCTGCCATACAAACGTGCATGGGAATGGTTGGTGCTGGGATGATCAAGTATGGCGTGGCAATAGGGGCTGACACTTCTCAGGGAGCACCGGGCGATGCCCTTGAATATGCCGCATCAGCGGGTGGCGCTGCATTTCTCATTGGTGCCAAAAAAATCATTGCAAAAATCAATAAGACTTATTCTTACACAACGGATACGCCTGATTTCTGGCGAAGGGAAGGCCAGCCATATCCAAGTCACGGAGGGAGATTTACTGGTGAGCCAGCCTATTTCAAGCATATCGTCAACTGCGGAAGAGAACTTATGAAAATACAAGGTACAAAGGCTGAGGATTATGATTACGCCGTTTTCCATCAGCCCAACGGCAAATTCCCTGTTCGTGTTGCGAAGCAACTGGGATTTAATGAGGCACAGATCGAAACTGGGCTACTGACTCCGTTCATTGGCAACACTTATAGCGGTTCTGTCCCTCTTGGCATTGCCGCTATTCTTGACGTGGCAAAACCAAATGAGAGGATCTTTGCTGTTGCTTATGGGTCAGGAGCCGGTAGTGACGGCTTTGATATTACGGTAACACCAGAAATTCAGAGATTCCGTAGAGAAGCTGCGCCAACTGTGAGACAGCTTGTTGAGAGCAAGAAATTCATCGATTATGCCACTTATGCAAAATTTAAAGGAAAGATCAGAATCGCTGGAGGGATGAAATGAGGGAAGTTGCTATAATTGGAGTCGGGGATACGAAGTTTGGCGAACTTTGGGATTTATCATTTCGGGAAATTGGGATACAAGCAGGATTGGCTGCAGTGTACGATGCAAACCTTTCTGGTGACGAGATCGATGCGATCTATGTTGGGAACATGTCTGCTGGTCGATACATCGAGCAAGAACACGTGGGTGCGCTCATCGCAGATTATGCCGGCATGGCCAATAACCATATCCCAGCAACTAGAGTGGAAGCCGCTGGCGCATCAGGAGGTTTGGCTCTTCGTCAAGGATACTTAGCTGTAGCATCTGGTCTACATGACATTGTCGTAGTTGGTGGTGCTGAGAAGATGACGGATGTCGGTGATCTCAAGGCGATCGATATCCAATCATCAGCAGCTGACCAGCAGTGGGAGTGCGCCTTTGGGGCTACCTTTGCCTCTTTGCATGCAATGATTGCGAGAAGGCATATGCATGAATATGGTACCACGCGGGAGCAAATTGCCCATGTTGCTGTTAAGAACCACAAGCACGGCTCTCTTAATTCCAAGGCTCAATTTCAAAAGGAAATATCTATCGAAACAGTCCTGAGATCGCCGCCGGTGGCTGAGCCGCTGGGGATGTTTGACTGCGCACCGATTTCAGATGGCGGTGCGGCTGTTGTTCTTTGTCCTCTGGAAAAAGCGAAAAAATACACTGATACACCTATCAAGATAATGGCCTCTGCGCAAGCCTCGGATACGCTTGCCCTACACCATCGCTCAGATATTTGCAGATTTGAAGCCACGCGAGTAGCCGCCGAGAAAGCCTTCAAACAGGCGGGAGTAAAGCCTAAGGACATTGATGTTGCAGAGGTTCACGACAATTATACGATCAGCGAAATACTTGCGATTGAGGATCTAGGTTTTTTTAAAAAGGGAGAAGGGGGAAAGGCTACGATTGAAGGCGAGACAGCTATAGGCGGGAAAATTGCGGTCAACACGTCAGGCGGTCTCAAGGCAAGAGGAGACCCCATCGGTGCCACTGGTGTGGCTCAGGTGGTGGAAATCGTCGCGCAGCTCAGAGGCGAGGCTGGTAAAAGACAAGTGAATGGTGCGGAAATTGGGCTTGCACACAATGTTGGTGGCACCGGAGCAACCGTTGTCATTCACATTCTAGGGGTGGTGTGAAATGTCAACGGCTAGGTTCTGGCGTGAGAATCCCAGCAGGTATAATATGATTGCAGTAAGGTGCAATGTCTGTCAGAAGATCCTTTTCCCGCCCAGATCGATATGCCCTACCTGCCGCCGGAAGAGCGTGGGTAGACTTGAGGAAATTAAGCTGCGGGGCGAAGGTGAGATCTATTCCTTCTCAGTCGTTCACGAAGCACCAGCACAGCTAGACAAGATGAAACCTTACATCGTGGCGATAGTGGAGATGGATGAAGGCGTTAAGGTTACGGGACAAGTCATCGACTGCGAACCATCAGAGGTTAGGATTGGCATGAGGGTACGAAGCACGTTGAGGAAGCTCGGAGAGGACGGAGAGGCAGGAGTCATTCATTATGGATACAAGTTCGTACCGGCAAAGCCATTGCAATGAAGGACTATGAGATCCCTCTGCCAACTTCCAAATTTACCTTCTTATTTGATTTTAAGATCTCTTCTGAGAAAGCTGGTTTCCATTTTACTATGATATCAACTTCAAGAATTCCGCTGCGTTTCGGCAAATACTTTATTTCAATAACAAGAGCTTCTCCTCCCTTAAGCCAGCTTCGTGTTGTACTCCTTCCATAGTCAAGATCACCGCTGATCTCTATGGAAATGTCACGAGCCATCGCTACGCCCTTGTTTCGAAGAGCAATCTTCATAGAGCACCATTTCCCCTCAATGGGCATACCGGGATCGACAGATTCAATGACAATGGCAGGTGCAAGCCTTTCCAGCTCATCTTTCAGTAAGGAGGCCGCTTCATTCAAGGCGTTTAGAATGGATTTCGGTCGGTCAAATTCCCTGTTGTCAATCCTTTGCAAAAGCTCTTCGTATGTCATTCTATTTATTGGCAGCCCGCAGTTTTGCGCCGATTCTATCATTCCTCTGATCTTGCTCTTCAGATTTTCAATCTCCCTAAATTCTTCCACCGAAGTACCTATGTTTGCACGCGCCTCTTCAATGAGCTCGATGGACCTACCAAAATCACCGGTTTCGAGACTCTCTTGGGCCTCAGAAAGCAAGCGCTCACTCAACGATGTTTCCTTTCCACTTTTCTTCTCATTTTCGATCAACTGTGTCATTTCCCATAATTTCCCAGTAATAGCCTCCAGAAGTGTTGATTTGATTACTTGGATGTGTGACTCAATCAAATCGATATCTATGCTTCCAGAATCAACTTTTTCAGCACTCGCAATACTTTCGACAAGCTTCGATGCTTCCTCGTCTAAGGCAGCCTTTCGAGTGAGATCCAGAAGTACGCTTAATTCCTCCCTTTTCATTCCAACTAGTCGCTTCAACTCCGCCGATGCTTTTGTATTTACGCGCTGTATCAATAAAGCCGCCCTTTCGAAATCGAGGGATTTCAGCGCCTCCTCAACTGACTCAGTCATTTTCCGCAAACCTGAAACATCAATACCATTATTTCTGAGTACCTGGATTTTCTTCTTGATTTCCTCACATTCTATTATTCTGCGATTCAAAGTCTCGTGTATGGATTTTAGTTCTTCCGAACAAGACATGCCGATGGCGAAAGCTTCTGAGAATGAACCCGCTTTCATCTTCTCCTCTGCATTTCTTAATTTTTCGCTAATGTGATCAACTTTGAGACCTTGTTCCCTTGCTTTGCTTACCTCAATTTTGATTTCTTCAAGGGTCTTCGCAGTCAAATCCCTCTGCTGGCGGAGTCTTTCCATCGTATTTCGAAGGGTGCTGATCATAGATCTTACTTGTTTGAATTGCCAGACGTTTGCAAGCCGGCGTATTTCCTCAATCGATGAGCTCAATGTTTTTGATTCAATCCCCTCCAGACCCTCTTTTCGGAAAAACTCCTCAATCTTTGCGAGTTCGTCCATAACCCATTCGATTGCTTTGCGGGTCGCTTGCTCAGCTGCGTTCTTTGCCAACTCTGATGCAACAACAAATTTTCCTTGATTCATCATTTTTTTGGCCTGATCGATAAGGTTCTTTGATGCCGTTACATCTATCATCGCTTCTACATCCCCAATGATTCTCTCAGCGAGCTGAACGTGCTCTGCTGCCTTCCGCTCTACGACAATTGCTTGATCAATCTCAGCTTTTGCCAGATCAATTGCCTTCAGTGCCTCATTAAAGCGTCCGTCTTTTAGCAGACTTTCAGCCTTTTGGATGACGCCTTCAACGATAGCGACCTCTTGACCTTTTTTCGTTGCTTCTGAGATGCTTGAGCGTATATTTTCAATTCGCATCGAAATTTCTCTGATCAAAGATGTTGTGGCAATCTGCTCTGCTTCCCTCGAAGAATTCAATGCTTCTAAAAATCGTTCGCTTCTCACAGCCTCATCAGCTTCTGCAAGCAATCGTTCCACTTGCCCCCTCTCCAGTCCTATTCTTTTCATTATTGAGAGGAGATCTCTAACTATGGGGATTCTCCTCGTGGCTATGAATGGTGCTACAATCTTCTCCGTAGATGCGTAACACTGGTCAATAAGTTCTTTTGCCTCTTCATATCGCCCGCTTTCAAAATTCCTCTTGGCCTTAAGCAGCAGGGACATTGCATCACTAATGTCCCTGCCTTGCTCCTTCGCCTCTTTGAGGAGATTTGATATCTCAACGATTTTATCATATATTTCAGCGTGGAGCGTCTTCGTCCCTTTGATAAGGTTTTCAATTTGATTGAGAACTTCGTAAGCCTTCATGAATTCTTTTTTTCCGATTGCCAGGGAAGCTTCTTCGATCATTCTTTCTATTTTTCCAACGGCAATTCCAGTTCGCCGCATCGACGATATATCCCTCAGCAATGGAGTTAATCTCCTCGTGAGCTCATCTGCGATTATTGATGCTGATAAATTGATGACTTCAACAACCGACTCAAACGCTTCGGAAAAATTCTCACTTTCTCTAAGTGCTGCAGCTTTTTTCAGTTTCTCGCGGAGTGTTACACTATCCGCTCCAAGATTCTTTGCTATCTCTAATTGCTTCTCTGCTTCCTCGAGCATTCTAGCTATTGCGTTTGTTTCGGATTTTCTAACATTTTCAAGAGCGCTCTTTCCCAGGCTATAAGCCCGCTCATACTCGCCTTTTTCAAGAGCCGCCTTTGCATCATTTAGGATTGAATTTGCCACAGATATGTCTATGTGTTCTGAACGAGTCTCAATGAATTTTAGTGCAGAGGCAATGATTTCTCTCGCAGCAAGCATCATTTTCTCATTGATGATTTCACGGCATTGCCTTATCGAGTCAGCAACTTCCTCGTATCTGCCCTCTTTCGCTGCGTTAATAATATCATCCAAAAGAGCTTGCACTTCGGCGATATCGGCTCCCATCTTTGCTACATCAGCAACCATGAGCTCTAGGTCCATGATATTTTTTGCAAAGTATTGTTGTAACGCTATGTGAGCTTCCCTCTGGGCTTCTTTCAATTCTTCAGCGGCCGCTTTGAAATTGTGAGAGAAAATGAGTCCTTTTAGGTTCTTTATTCTTTCTTTAGCCCTGCCCAAATCCACGGAATACTTGTTTCCTATTATGAGCAGTTGTTTGATTCTTGCAAATTCGGCCTCAATGCTTTCATATTCTTCAAGTGCCTTCTTTAGAGATGCATCGGCCTTGTGAATAAATTCAACGGCGTTTTCAAACTCCCCGCTCTTGTACGACTTTTTTGATGACTCGAGATATCTAGCAACCTCGTCGAGATCAATATTCAGTTTCTTCGCAATAACTAATCTGTGCTGCATTTTCAAAACCGATTGTAGGATAAATTCTCCCACAGCTTTAGACAGAGCTCTTGCAGCTTCTTCGTAGGCAATCTTCGCCTTTTCCAGTTGTTGGCTTTTGAGGAATTCTTGAAAATCACTTAGAATTTTTTCAGCATCGCCGATGTTGATGCTGTTGATCTCTAAAAGTTCTTTTATTTTCTGTAGTCGTATTAAACCATTCCTTAAACCTGATACCAACAGATTCTGAGCTTCTATCTCCGCGATCTTCAAGTTCCTCAGTGCAATTTCGAAATCGTTTTCTTCTACACGCCTCTTTATTTCAAGCAATATCTCATCAATTTTAGACGGGTCAAATCTGAGAGACAAAAGTGATGCTCTCAATTCCAATAGTTTGTTAAATTTCGATTCTATATATGTTCTGAAAAGATCCCGAATTCTGCTGAGGCATGCATGTAGTTCTTTGATCGTTTGGGAATATTGCGCCTCATCAAACCATCTTCTCGCGTGAGATAGCAGTTGCCGCTCCTCTTCAACTTTTAGTCCAACAGAATCTGCAAGCACCAGAAGTGACTGAACTTTCCCGAACAATTCTGCCATCTTTCGATTGACGTACTGTTCCGCTCTATCAGCAATTTTCTTGGCATTCTCGTATGCTTCGGTCAATTTTTTCTCTGAGACCAAGTTTTGCACGTTTCGCACGCTTTCCAAAATGGCTCCGTGATCTGCATCCCCACTTTCGAAGAGATTGACAAGCTCCGTAGCAGATTTCAGCATCTGATCGATCTTTTCACATTTGGCATTTTGGACAGAGTTAATGCACTGCACAGCGAGGCTTAAACTTGCCTCGAAATCTCGGCGAGCTAGTGCATCCTTAGCTTCGATAAAAAGTCGCTGAGATTCGGCAGATGTAATATCAAATTCCTTCATACTAGTGATCGCTAGTTCGGCTTCAGCTATCTTCTCTTCAGCTGCCCTCCGGCTTCTTGCTGCTTCTTTTGCCTTTTGCTCCAGTTGTTTTGCAAGCTGAAGCTGGCTAACGAAATCACCAGGCAAAGTCCTTCATCTCCGCTTTCGAACATGAAATGATGTGTTCTAAATTCAAGTTAATGAGTCTTATTGGCAGTGTAAGTCATTAATTTTTTTCTTTCCTGCATTCAGTTAGATGACTCTGTGGGATCTTGAAGTGTCAATATACGATTTACATTTCACTGGCATTTGCTACTTCGATCATTGAATCATCCTTTGATGAGATCCACGAACGCCACTTGTTCTAAAATTAGATCTTCTAGTTCTGAAGGCTCTAGGGATATTATATCGCGTTCATCAATGCCGAATGCCCTTAATTTCTCAACGGAGAATTCGAGGAGAGAGTCATCGCGTTGAAGTTCGAGAGTGCTTAAAACTTCATCTATGTCAACACAGCCGATAAGGACAATTGCGATCCTTTCATAGCCTGCTTTGATTCCCATTTTTTCCAAAGCATGCGAAATCTGTTTTTCCCCAGAAGCGTACAACAGGATTTCTGTTGCTAGATTGCCAGATACATTTTCCTGACGCTCAAAAGACCTCATGGCATGGTAAACTGAAGAGACTAAATGATCTTTCCCACAAACAAGATCTGCGTTCAACGGAATTCCTATACCATCTTTAAGGCTTTGCAGATATGTAATAACTGTATTGGGATCTTTGATATTACCCCTCGCGCCAATCACAGCGATCTCTTTCACGATCGCATATGATACAGACAGCTCTATAACATTCTTTCTGTCAGGATTCTGCGACTATGTTTTCTTGCAAGACCTTTAAAAAAATGCACAATACTCATCAACACCTATCATTGAATGAAAAGTTGCGTTAGAAAATATAAAGTCCTATCAGTCACGTGAAAATCATAGAATGTTGAGGAATAACCAATACACTGCCATATTAATTGCTGTCAATGGAATTCCTACCTTCGCAAATTCCAAGAATCCAACAGTTTCCCCCCTCTTCTCCGCATTCTGAATGATGATCACATTACTTGCAGCGCCCAATATTAGCAGATTTCCAGCGATCGTACTTCCCGCTGCCAGAGCCATTAATCCTTGCTCAGAGATGCCTGCTTCTACTAACAATGGAAGATACAGCGCTACAAACGGCACATTTGATATTAGTTGGCTTAGAATAACACTGATAATCAAGATTCCATACAAAGATGAAAAATCATAATTCGATTGGGCGATAAGGGACTGAAAGAATTCCGAATCCCATACGCTTTCCATAAGTATGAACATCGATGCAAAGAAAATGAGCGTATGCCAGTCAATATTCTTCAATATTTGAATTCTCTTATCACCTGCAATGAGTATGGGAAGTGACGCGATGATGGCGATATAAGTCAGTCTAAACTCCTCACCCATACCTAGGATTGACAATCCGATTCTTAGCATCACCAGCAATATTATGAGAATGATCGAGATTTTGCAGGCCGTAGCCAACCTAGGATCTGTTATCGATATAACATCATTATTCGAAATTTCTCTTTCAAATTCTTTTCGGTAGAAAAACTTTAGTACCAGATAACAGAGAAAAATATTGATCAGCGTAGGTATACCCAAGTATGTGAAAAAGGTGATGAACGGATTTTCGATTTTCCCGTTGATCGCAATAAGAAGATTCTGGGGATTTCCAATAGGACTCATGACGCTACCTGTGGTAACCGCAAAGGCCAGCGCGAGAAGCATCAGCTTTGGAGAAATCTTGAATTTGGCAGCAAACTGCAAAACAAGTGGTGTTCCGATGATTGCGAGGGTATCGTTCATGAGAAATGCCGACAGAAGACCAATTACGAATAAAACCATCAAGACAAGTTGGTCGGTGTTTTTTGCAGTTCTAAATATTTTATGACCAAGGTAGAATAAATAACCGCTTTGAATTAGCGCTTCTCCAACAACGAACATTCCAAAAAGGAATAACATCACATCGAGGTCGATAGCGAAGATCGCATCAATTGGACTAATCTGGCCTGTTACCAGTACACCTATTGCACCAAATGCCATAATTTGCCAGATCTTCAGGCGAAAGCGGCCTACCTGACGAACTGCGATCAATGCGAAGACGACAAAAAGAATGATTACTGGAATGCTTACTTGAGGCAGAGCGCTCATATCATCAAATTTGCTCGAGAACTTGTAATGGATTATTAAATGATTCTATAGTAGTAGAGTCATGCTCAAGTAGAATTATGGTATTCTTTGTAATTACAATATTTCAATGTGAATGAAGCGTGACTAGGTTTTGATCGCCTTTTCCTCAATTGCGCCATGATCTCATATTTTGAAAATGAGTAAATCGTAATGTGCGCTTGTTACAGAAGAATCGCCACAATAAAATCGACTTCATATACACTTATCGTAGACTCGTTCCTTCTTTTCCTTGCAAAAACACATCCGATGGGAAAATTTTATTTTAGTACATGGTTCTAGGACAGACCAGTTCGGTTAGAAAAGGTTGTTCAGATGCATGAAATGAATGTAGTGGTGGTTTCGCCTGCGACACTTTCGAACATGGGTCCAGGATTCGATGTATTCGGTTTAGCTCTCAGCGAACCGTATGATACAATTGAAGCCCGAAAAATCAAGGAAAAAGATGTTATCATCAAATCAATTACTGGTATTGGCGGAAATCGTATTACGTTCGACCCCTTAAAAAACTCTGCTAGCATCGCAGCCAGTGAAGTGCTTAGAGCTGGAAATGCGGATTTCGGACTTGAACTGACCATAAGAAAGGGGATAAGGCCTGGTAGCGGTATCGGCTCGTCAGGAGCATCGGCTGCGGGAGGAGCATTTGTTGCAAATCTCTTCTTGGAAAATCCTCTGCCACCACCCAAACTCATCGAATGTGCTGCAAGAGCTGAAGAAGTAACTTCCGGAGGCTTTCATGCAGACAACGTTGCTCCTGCAATACTAGGTGGTTTCACTGTGATTGCTTCATATGCTCCTTTAATTGTGGAAAGAGTTGAGCCCAGCATCAATATCGGCATCGTAGTTTCCATGCCAGATGTATTCGTTTCAACCAAGGATGCTAGAAGCATACTTCCCGAAAAGATTGAGCTGAAAAAAATGGTGCATCATGTCAGCCATGCATGTGGCCTTGTACTTGGAATGATCAGTGGGGATATGAATCTAATCGGTTGCAGTGCAACGGATGTTGTTGTAGAGCCAGCGAGGGCACATCTTATCCCCTACCTGAGTGAGGTCAAGCTTGCAGCGGTCCGTAGCGGTGCAAGTGCCGCATTTCTCAGCGGCTCAGGACCCGCTGTCGCCGCAATCTATGACCTGCGCCGATGTGATGGCAATGATATTGCAAAAGCTATGAAAGAGGTGTACATGGATAATGGTATCAGGTGTGATACATGGGTTACTAAGCCAGGTTCGGGATGCAGGAGGATAGGGTGAATGCCATATATTATAAAGTGCTGGGATTGCGACGGGAAAATCGAAGATCCATTCGCGGATCGGTGTCCCAGGTGTGGAGGACTTCTTGATATAGAGATGGATTTATCGTCTCTGGTGGGAATCGATCCTTACGAAATTCGTCGCAAACCACTCGGCGTATGGAGGTATGCAGATTTTCTCCCAGTTAGTGAGGAAAGGGCCATTTCGTTGAAAGAGGGAGGTACCCCCCTCTATGATTGCAGAAACATCGCCAAGATCACAGGTATTCATCGCATATTTGTCAAATACGAGGGTGCCAATCCTACTGGCTCGTTCAAGGACAGAGGTATGACCGTTGGTGTCACTAGGGCCACTGAGCTAGGTGTAAAGGTTGTCGGCTGTGCTTCGACGGGCAACACTTCTGCCTCGCTAGCTGCCTATGCTGCAAAAGCCGGACTCGACTGCGTTGTGATTTTGCCCGCTGGTAAGGTAGCAGCTGGTAAGCTGGCTCAGGCGGTGTTTTTCGGTGCAAAGGTCATTTCGATAGAAGGTAGCTTTGATGACGCTCTTAGGATAGCTCAGGAATTGGCAAGAGAAAAAGAAATATACCTTCTTAATTCAATAAATCCCTTTAGGCCTGAAGGCCAGAAAACAGTCGCTTTTGAGATTATAGACCAGCTTGACTTTCAGATTCCAGATCGAATTTTCTTGCCGGTTGGGAATGCTGGAAACATCTGGTCGGTCTACAAGGCGTTAATAGAATTAAGGGATGTTGGTTTAATCGACAGTATTCCAAAGCTTGTAGGTGTTCAGGCTTCCGGGGCAATGCCAGTCGTTATGGCGTATCGTGAGGGACGGAAGGACATTCTGCCATGTGATAATCCAGAAACCGTTGCCACCGCCATCAGAATCGGCAATCCTGTTAGTGGCAGGAAGGCGCTAAAAGCGATTTATGATACCAATGGGTGTGCAATTGAAGTGACCGATGAAGAAATTCTTGACGCACAAAAAATTCTAGGTCGTTTGCAAGGGATTGGCGTTGAACCCGCCAGTGCAGCATCGATTGCCGGTCTTCTCAAAATGGCTCAGGAAGGAGAAATCGATAGAGACGAGCGGGTTGTATGCATTTGTACCGGCAATCTGCTCAAAGACCCTGATTCAGTCATAAGATCGTTTGGTCCCACATCTACGGTTCCAGCAAATGTGGAGTCTGTAAGGAAAGTGATTCGGAGAGCTGTGATCTGAGAAATTCTATCTAGTTTCAAGTGATATCATTATTGAGGATTTCAAATGAATACCTCCGAAAATGAGATCAGGTACAGAACCTACATTCAAGGATTCGACGAGAACATTGGTGGCGGCATCCCAAAGGGTCACGTTGTTCTCGTTGCTGGAGAAACTGGCTCTATGAAATCTTCCATTGCATACTACATTCTTTTCATGAATGCAGAAAATGATGGTATCAGTGGTCTCTACATCTCACTTGAACAAAGCAAGAAAAGCATTTTGAGGCAGATGGAAAAGATGGGGTTCTGTGGTGAGACGAAAGGACTTATCGAAATCCTTGATATGGGTGAAATTCGCAAAAGGGCAGAGGGACCAAATTGGTTCGATACTTTTAGATTCGCAATCAACGAAACAAAACGCCGGTTAAACTATGAGTTACTCGTTATCGATTCTCTTGGCGCCCTCGAAATCATATCAAATTTCACGAGACCAAGAGAAGATATGTTTAGGCTTTTTGAGTGGTTGAGGTCGCTTGATATCACATCGCTTATCATTTCTGAAATGCCTTCGGGACAGTTTTCGTATTATGCCCCACATGAAGCCGACTTTCTTGCTGACGGTATCATACACTTGAGGATGAGTGAAGGGAAGTCAAACGAGGTGACGAGGCAGATCAGGTGTGTTAAAATGAGGGAAGTGGATCACGCTACTAGTTTCTTTACTTTGCTGAAAAAAGAAAAATATTTCCTTGTTACCCGAGCTTTGATCGATTTTTAGAAGTCAGTGAGCCTTTTCTGGCACTCCTGGCCGGTGTTAATTGAACGAGATTCCGCGCCTTTTGAAATGTGAGTATCGGGCATCTTGATTGATTCCAATTGCTCTTTTATGCTGCGGGCAAGTGATTCTCCTATGCGCGGTACTCTTGCAAGCTTTCCTAGGTCGGCATTTCTCAAATCATCAAGAGCCTTGAATCCGCTGTTATATAACATCCTCGCCCTTATTCTTCCAACACCGCGCAAAACAACGAGATCGAGGAGCTCTTTTCTTACGCCATACCTGACCCTCATCACCAAATCATTAAGTGCGGGGTATGCATCTTTATTGAAAATGTTTGCAATTTCTCTCATAGAGTATAAAAGCCACTCCGCAAGTTCCACCTTACTTCTGAGGTCTCCAGGTCCCATATTATACTTTTCCAATATGTCTTCCTCGCTTACCTCATCGATCCACTCTTCCAGTGCACAGGTAGTTTTCAATTCAGAGAGAAAGAACTCGTACTCGGCAAGGTCATCCGGAGCAGGGAGCAGCAGCTCTTTCTTTCTTAGATGATAAACCTCTTCGAGTGCCTCGTATTCTCCACGGCGGAGATACATATGTCTCATATCTGGAGTTGCGCATATGGCATGAATGAGTCCAAAGTCTGATGCTCCTTGTTTGAACGCCCTTATGGCGTCTCTCATCCTTACCGCTGAGAGTGGGTCGATATATAGATCAGAAACACGTCTTCCGAAAAAAGTCGGCAGGAGCTCGCCGTTCTCTCTAATCATTCCTTCCTTTGTGAGAAAATCAAGAATATTTTCGATCGCATCTTCCAGGGTGTTAATTGTCGTCTGGTGCGCATAAAAAGTCATGTCAAAGAAATCGAATAGGGCATCCTTGGAGTTTGCAAGTCCAGTGGCAATTGTCGACAAAATATGACTACGAAGAACCGTCTCGTTCCCAAGCTTCGAAAAGATTTCTTCGGGTTCATTAAGCAGATAACTCTCCATTAGAAGCGATTTCTCATCTTCATTACGGGCTATGAGTATAGCCTCGCCAAAGGAATCATATCGCGGCCGCCCAGCACGACCACACATCTGCTTGATTTCGAGTACTGGTATAGATACAAAGCCTATGTCTGATTCATATCGATGGACGTCCTTAATTATGACCATCCTAGCAGGAAGGTTAATCCCGGCCGCCAGTGTCGGCGTAGCAATAATGCACTTGATTGTGCCCATCTTAAAGTTCTTCTCAACGAGTCTTCTTTGCTCATTTGTCAGACCAGCATGGTGGAACGCAATCCCTTTCTTCATACAATTTCTCAGGCGTTTCGCTACGGATGTCGCCTCATCTTCTTCTATGACAAACTCTAGTTCCTCTATCTCCAAAGAATCTTTCAGAATTTCCCTCATTCTGGGTGCATATCGGATTGCCATGGATTCTGCGGACTTTCTCGTGTTGACGAAAATTAGGCACTGCCCACCTGAGAGGATGGAATCACAGATGAGACTCCAGACGACGTCTCCTCTGTCAGCAATTTCTCTCGTTGAATTGTCGGTGAAATGAATAACATTGTTGCACAACACACCCTCCTTTAAAGGTACTGGCCTCCAATTGCTCGCGATATGAACTGCGTCAAGCCACTCAGCGATTTCCTTTGAATTTTTTATTGTTGCAGAAAGAGCAATGAGTTGGATTGATGGATTGAATTTTCTAAATTTGGTTAGCGTGATTTCGAGTGTAGGTCCCCTTTCAGGGTCGTGTATCAGGTGAATCTCATCAGCGACGACAAGCGAAATTCTGTCGAGCCACTTGCTTCTATGGCGAAGCAGAGAGTCTGCTTTTTCAGATGTTGCAACAATGATGTCGAATTTCTCGAGTTCTGGATCGGGCGTATCGAAGTCCCCTATCGACATTTCCACCTTGATTCCTAATTCCTCGAACTTCTTCAAATCCTCATATTTCTCTGAGGCCAGCGCTCGCAAAGGTACTATGTAAAGCACCTTCCCCCTCTTTTCTATTACATGCTTCAGTGCTGCCAAGTATGCCACCAGAGATTTGCCACTGGCAGTAGGAACTGCTAGAACAATATTATCGCCCCTGAGCGCGTAAGGTATGGCCTGCTCCTGCGGCGGATAAAGTGTGCTGATACCTTCTTTTCTTAAGATGTCAACGACACGAGTATCTATCTCAATTTTTTCGATTCCCATTTCTCACCGACCTATTGCCTGGGGGATTGTATTGTGCAATCGCGACACCCGTAACAATAACTGCTCCAAAGAATATCATTTCTAAGGTAATACTTTCGTGAAGCAGTGGAATTGCCATCAATGTGGAGAAAAGAGGGATGAGATACAGGAAATATGAAACTGAGCTCAGCTCCTCGTCTTTAAGGATATAGTAGTAGAAAAGAAAAGCCAAACAGCCTGGAAAGATACCTAAATAGAGGATCAGAACTGCCACATCCAGTGATATCGAAATAGGTTCATGCACTTCGAGCGGTATTGCGAAGCAGAGCATCAACGAACCAGTAATGAGTCCCCAACAGGTGATAATAATAGGCTCGTTAACGGCAAGTTCCCTTTTCGAAATAACCCCTGATAGCGAATAAGAAACTGCAGAAAGAAGAACAAGTATGTTACCTGCCACCAAATCGTCGTTCACATTCCCTCCTTGTGAGAGAACAAGAAGTATTGTCCCGATAAGTGCGATTACCATACCAATCCATTTACGTATCGTTAGTCTCTCGTGAAGAATGACAACGGCTAAGAGAATTGTAAATGCCGGACCTGAGGCTTGTATGACCGACGATGTGGCAGCGGTCGTGAGCTCAAGGCCCAAGTTCAGAGCAGCATTTGGCAAAGTGAAGCCAACGAGTCCAATGACGGCCAGTCGTTTCCAACTGAGTAAGAATGAATTCATAACATGATCAAACCCTCTCATCACGATCGCAAGGACGAACATAAAAAGAGCTGCAATGATATAGCGTATGGCCGCAAGAGTGACTGGCGGAACATGAAGAATACCGAATTTCAGCAGAGGAAATGATGAAGCCCACATCAAGACCGCGGAAAGCACCGCGACGACCCCCAGTGCTTTTCTTTTCATTTTCATTAGGAATCAGATGAAAGGTACTTAACAACCTCCTTTTATCATAGCTTGCAGGCAAGATTCCTGTTTCATCTGTCTGGCTCTACACCAAAAATCTGTAAAGTTGGGGAAATGCTTAATTAGGGGTTGCGGATATGAGTGATGCGAGCTAAGTTGCCATGACAGACGAGAATGTTGTTGGTCAAGTTCCTGAGGTTGACGAATGGATTAAGACACAAAATTTCACGACAACAGCAGATATAAAAATTCCAGAGAAATTGGTCGATCAGGTCATTGGTCAAGATGCAGCAGTGGAAGTCATTAAGAAGGCAGCCGAGCAAAAGCGCCACGTGATGCTGATTGGAGAGCCTGGTACAGGAAAGAGCATGCTTGCTCGATCCATGACGGAGTTTCTTCCAAAGGGCGAATTGCAGGACGTCATCGCATATCATAATCCCGAGGATCCAAACGAACCTAAGATTCGTGTGGTGCCTGCTGGTAAGGGAAAGGAAATCGTGGCAGCGCAGAAGAGAGAGGCGATGCAGAGGAGACAGCAAAGGGCATCGATGGTCACGGGAATAGTCTTCATGATCATCATGCTCACGGTGCTACTTTACATCCAATCAGGCATGCACGATCCTGGTATTATACTCGTGGGAATCGTTGCAGCAGCGATCATTTTCTTCGCGATGAGGTATTCTGGCACGAGGCAAGAGAACATTATGGTTCCCAAGCTCCTAATATCGCATGAAGAAGGCGAAATGCCCCCGTTCATAGACGCAACAGGGGCGCATGCTGGTGCACTTCTGGGAGACGTCAAGCACGATCCTTTCCAGAGTGGCGGTCTAGAAACCCCCGCTCACGAAAGACTTGAGGTAGGGGCGATTCACAAAGCGTCGAAGGGTGTTTTATTCATCGACGAAATAAATATGTTGAGGATAGAATCACAGCAAAGTCTTCTCACAGCGCTTCAGGAAGGAAAGTTTCCGATCACCGGTCAGAGCGAAAGAAGCTCAGGGGCGATGGTGAAAAGCGAACCAGTTCCATGCGATTTCATTCTCGTGTGTGCGGGAAATCTAGATGCCGTTCAGGGTATGCATCCAGCGCTGCGCTCCAGGATTCGCGGATATGGTTACGAAGTTTACATGAAGTCTACTATGGACGATACGCCCGAGAACAGGGAAAAGCTCGTGAGATTTGTAGCGCAGGAAGTTGCAAAGGACAAGAAGATACCCCACTTTGACAAGAGCGCTGTTGCTGAGATCGTCAAAGAAGCGCAGCGCAGAGCTGGTCGCCGCGGTCAGTTGACTCTCCGGCTGAGAGAATTGGGCGGACTTATCCGAGTAGCAGGGGACATCGCACGAGAGGAAAACAAGCCGATAGTAACCGCCGACCATGTGGTCCGTGCAAAGAGAATCGCTAGGAGCCTTGAGCAACAGGTAGCAGATCGGTATATTGAGATCCGCAAGATGTATAAGACTTTCGTAACTGAAGGATCCGCGGTGGGAATTGTCAACGGTCTTGCAGCGCTGAATACGGAATCGAGTATGGCTGAGTATTCCGGCGTTGTGCTGCCGATTGTGGCTGAAGTCACTCCTGCGCAGACGAAGAACGGAGGAAAGATCATCGCTACAGGTAGGCTCGGTGAGATAGCGAAAGAGGCCGTTCAAAACGTGTCAGCTTTGATCAAGAAGTATACGGGCGAAGACATTAGCAACCATGATGTCCACGTGCAATTCGTAGGTTCATATGAGGGGGTAGAAGGTGACAGCGCTTCGATATCGGTGGCTACTGCAGTCATTTCAGCTTTCGAGGAGGTTCCCGTGGATCAATCGGTTGCGATGACGGGCAGCCTCAGCGTGAGAGGCAAGGTGCTACCTGTTGGTGGCGTTACTGCGAAGATTGAAGCGGCCGCCGAAGCCGGCATAAAAAAAGTTCTCATTCCTAAAGAAAACATGAAAGACGTTGTCCTGGAGGAAAAGTACATCGGGAAAATCGAAGTGATACCA
Source organism: Methanomassiliicoccales archaeon (assembly GCA_038850735.1). NCBI lineage: Archaea > Methanobacteriati > Thermoplasmatota > Thermoplasmata > Methanomassiliicoccales > Methanomassiliicoccales archaeon. Next base: position 43,680 of record JAWCLO010000011.1, on the reverse strand, counting down.
GTGGAAAACCTCAGCGATGTGCTGAAGTATGCATTAGTGAGTGGGACAAAGAAGGAAGGTCTTCTAAGGAAACTTGCTTCGATGGTCGAATCGGCTACGGTTCCGAGTGGTCGCCCAACAACTCAATAACTTTTCTACCCGCTTTCCTTTTTGTTTTTATTTCTCTTGAAAAGATTGAATAATTCGAATCTTGATTACTGACCGTTCCGAGGAGATTTACGTGGAGAATGATGATTTCAACAGCCTCATCATAGGGCGCTTCCAGCCTTTTCATAAAGGACATCTTGAAGTCATTAAATCGATAGCGCGGGAATCCGATTATGTAACAATCGGCATCGGCAGTGCGCAGTATTCGCACACTTTTGAGAATCCATTTACTGCGGGTGAACGCCATCTTATGATCTCACGCGCTCTCAAAGAGGAAAAGATCGAGAACTATTTTCTTGTTCCAGTTATAGATATCAACAGATACGCTGTCTGGGTAGCCCATGTTGTTTCAATGGTTCCCCCTTTCAAAGCTGTCTACACGAATAATCCGCTTACCAGACGGTTATTCCAGGAGGCAGGATATGAAGTGAGGGCATCACCACTTTTCAATATTGAACTTTACTCAGGAACGGAAATTCGAAAGAGAATGCTCGAAGATAGAGAATGGCGTCATCTCGTGCCACCAGCAGTTGCGAGAGTAATCGATGAGATCAAAGGAGTTGAAAGACTTAAGGATCTCATGAAGGGACTGCATTAGTGATCCCATGACGGTGGGAGAAGATCTAGGAAGACTTCTGAAAGAACGCGGGAAATCTATTGCATTAGCCGAGTCAATGACGGGCGGTCTTGCATCTTCTTTGATAACAGATATCCCAGGCAGTTCGGAATACTTTCTTGGAAGCATCGTTGCCTACTCCAACGATCTCAAAATCAAGCTGCTAGGTGTCAGGCGATCAACCCTGGAAGCACACGGTGCTGTGAGCAAAGAAACTTCGATCGAAATGGCGCAGGGAATCAGGGACATGACGGGCGCAGATATAGGAGCGTCCCTAACGGGTATAGCCGGACCAAGTGGTGCAACTGATGAAAAACCAATCGGTTTGGTTTATTTTGCAGTGACCACGAAGGACGGAATTCTCCAATCTGCGCGGTGCGTGTTTAGTGGCGATAGACGTGAAATAAAGAAAAGTGCTTCGGAGTATTTACTGAGAATGATTATCGATCTCTTGCGCAACCAAGAATTTTCCTGAAATTCTTTGTCGTCGGTTCTATATTTTTAAAATCGAAGAAAATGAGCACTATCAAGAAGTCTCATTCACTTTATTTTTCTCGTTGAACCTTCCTATCGTGATATCATTTCATATGGAATTATCAGAGGTGAATTAGAATCATAAAAAACATAATTTGTCTTCTTGAGGTGCGAGAAGTCCTCAATAGGTCGATTATAATAAGCTTCTAAGTTAATCGTATTGCGCTACCTTAGAATGCCAAAAACAAAGGAAGCAGTAGACTTCCTAGAACACGTGGTATGGCCTTATTGCCGTAATCGTGGCTTTCCATGACTCTTCTTAAGGAGGTGATCAAACATTTTGAATAGTAAGTTCTTTATGCCGGTATATAAATACACACTCTGTCAGGTGTAGGGGATGGGTGCGCTCGTCAAGAGGATTCCTACTGGTGTATCTGATTTTGATTCGATCGTAAAAGGAGGCTTTCCCGCGGGCTCTGTGGTATTGCTACTCGGAGAGCTCGGTGCAGGGCAGCAGGAATTTGCCCTCACTTCCGCCGCAAAACTCGCGCTCGTGAGAGAGTTTCCTGACACTGCGAATTTCTTTTTAGGACGGAATGTGCGGATTGAGGATCTACCAGATCGTCTGTGCTACATAACCTTCTCGAGATCTCGAGAGGAGATATTGCAGGAAATTGCCGTTTCCTTTAACGAAGACTTCTATAAGGCTTTTGCGAAGCACGTTCTTTTCAAGGACTTTTCAGGTGCCTATTTTAGGCACACAGTGGTTCCCCCAGGTTGGGCGGGCGAAGAAGCGTCGCTTTTCAAGAGTCAGGCCGAAGATAATTTGCTGGAAGGCCTTGTGACATTCCTTGATGAAAACGCGCCTAACAGTCTGATCATAATCGACTCAATAACTGACCTTGCCGTTAATGCAAAGATCGATATCACAGACTTGGTATCTGTTTTGAGGGGAATGCAGAGGATATCAAAAAAATGGGGAGGGATCATTTACCTAATTCTCACCCAGGATATACTTGAGCCACGAAAGCAGAAGATGGTCATGGACAGTGTAGATGGTGCTCTCGTCTTTGAATGGAGTAAATTTAGTAAATCGTCGAAAAGGCAGAGGTATCTTTATGTTGAGAAATTCATGAGCATCTTACCGCACCTCGACAAGGAAAGGATAGCAAGATTTGCAACGGTTGTAACCGCGCAGAGCGGATTGGTGGTAATTGATACTGAGAGAGTCGGGTGATGAACTTGCCTCAGAATGATAGAGTTAAAACGGGTATAGTTGGCCTTGATGAAATGCTCAACGGCGGTTTTCCACGCGCTCATACAATTGTTGTGATGGGATCATTTGGAACTGGTAAGACTACTTTTTGCCTTCAATTCATATATGAGGGTTTAAAAAATGGAGAGAAAGGAATCTACATCACCTTGGAAGAAGATGAGCGATCCATCATCGAGGATGCTAAGGGGTTTGGATGGGATCTAACACCAGCGATCGAATCAAAGAATCTCGTTGTGGTAAAGCTAGAGCCGACCGATGCGAAAACAACTGTGACTCGGATAAAGAGCGAACTTCCTGAGTTTATCAAATCCTTCGGTGCAAAGAGGATCGTAATTGATTCTATTTCTTTGCTCAATATGCTTTTCGAATCTGAACACGAAAAAAGAACAAATCTCTTCAACCTTTCTCAAATGATCAAGAAGACCGGTGCGACTTGCATCATGACCGCGGAGGTAAAAGATAACAATCCCCTTGCCTCCCGTGATGGTCTAATCGAATACACTGCAGACGGTGTCATTTCTCTCCAGTACGAAGAGTCGCAAGAAAAAGGGGAAATTCGATTGACGCTGAGGATACTTAAGATGAGGAGGATCAGCCACTCGCGAAGGGTGAAGCCTTATTCGATAACAAACAAAGGAATCGAGGTACACGCCGGTGCGGAGGTCTTTTGAAAGGATGATTTCATCATTTTCCCCTTCATCTCAAAGAAGACACGGCGAAATTCTGGCTTTGCCTCATAAGTCAAACATTCCACTGTGCTTATTTGGCATCCGCACAGTTATACGGGCTAGGAGTATTACGATAATATGAAATAGCTGCGGATGAACAAATGATTATGCGCATTCGCGAAGACGATCTCTGGATATATGACTCTCGAGTTCTCACATGATGCGAGCGAATGAGGTATGTTTCAGACATCCGTCGACGAACCAAATGGGCGACCGTAAATAATAAGTGCATCAATCCGATTACTTAGCCGGTGGCTCGATGAAATTGGTACGTGTGGGTAAAGTCAAACAGGTTTATGAGGTTGATGAGCATACTCTTGAATTCGTTTTCACGGACAACATCTCAGTATTTGACAAAATCATACCCACACAAATTCCGTATAAAGGAGAGACGCTTTGCAGGACAGCGGTCTTCTGGTTTCAGGTTCTTAAAAAGAACGGTTTCAGATCTCACTTCAAAGAATTTGTCCCACCCAACCGGATGAGAGTCAAAAAGGTGGAAGTCATCAGCGACTACAGCAAGCTGAACTGCGCCAGTGCTAATTACCTCATTCCGCTCGAATTTATCAGTCGTAGCTATGTTGCGGGATCCCTGTACGATAGGGTAAAGGCGGGCCGGGTCCAGCCAGAGGAACTTGGATTTTCAAAAGGTCACAACGTCAAATATGGGGAAAAACTTCCGAAGCCCTATTTCGAAGTGACGACAAAACTTGAAAAATATGATAGGGAACTGAAAAGGGAGGAAGCGCTCCAGATTTCCGGTCTGACCGAAGAAGAGTTCGAAAGAATACTGGAAATCATCGCGAAGATTGATGAGATAATAAATGCTGAGGCCGAAGAGCGCATGCTCATACATGTCGATGGCAAGAAGGAATTTGCATTCGACGAAAAAAGGCGTCTGATGATCGTGGATACATTCGGCACGGCAGATGAAGACAGATGGTGGGATCAGGACGCCTATGCCGGTGGAAAATTCATAGAGCTGAGCAAGGAGGCTGTGCGACAGTACTATCGGGATATAGGTTATTACGACAAACTGATGGAAGCACGTCGCAATGGTCTGCCCGAGCCCGATATACCCCCGCTTCCCCAAGACAAGGTGGAAGAGATCAGCGAGATGTATATCGAGATGTTCGAGAAAATCACAGGCGAGAGCTTTCGCTGAGCGTCCGCCATATTCATTTACCGCGCAACAATAAGCCACAAACCCTTTGTATGTTGTTTATGCTACCAACCGAAACACTTATCATGGGGCGGCGAAAATGCTAATGAGGCTATCGAGGCGATCGCGTGAAGATAAAGATCAAATTTTTTGCAGCTTATCGCGATGTCGTGGGCAGACAGGAAATAATAATGGATGTCGAAGAAGGATCGAAGTTGCGCGATGTTGTAGAAGAGCTGAAACGCATTTACCCACGGCTGAGCGGATTCTCTGATAGTATTATCGCTTCCGTTAACAAGAAATATGCTGGGGAAGAAGTCCTACTCAATGAGGGCGATGAGATTGCGCTGCTTCCCCCCGTGAGCGGAGGATAGAGGAGAAGGATTTCATGATCGTCTTATCGAGGGAAGATTTTTCTGTCGGCGAGACTCTGAGCAGGATAAAGAGAGAGAACACTGGTGCTGTGGTTAGCTTTGTCGGAGTGGTGAGAGGCGAATACAATGGAAAGCGTTTGTTGAGGATGGAAATAGAAGTGTATGAAGATATGGCAAGAAATGAATTGACGCATTTGAGAGAGATCGCTTTAAGCAAATTCGATATTCAAGATGCAATCATATGGCACCGCTACGGCACGCTTTTTCCAGGCGATAACATCGTTATGATAGTCGTAGCGAGTGCTCACAGAAAACCTGCATTCGAAGCGGCTCAGTTCATCATCGATGAAATAAAAAGAATCGTGCCCATATGGAAGAAAGAATTTTACGAGGACGGCGAGATCTGGGTGGAGGGCAGTAGATGAGCGGTATGGTAGATATCAGCGAAAAACCCATAGTACGGAGAAAGGCAGTAGCATGTGGCAAAATAGTTCTTACATCGAAGTCCCTCGAGATGATCGTTTCTGGAAAAATCAAAAAGGGAGATGTTTTTGAGACTGCGAAAATTTCGGCTATACAGGCGGCCAAGGATACTTGGCACTCGATTCCATACTGCCATCCAATCCCAATAGAATCCATAGATGTATCCTTTGAGATCGGTGAGAATTCAGTATCGTGCTGTGTTGAAGTTCAGGCGCATTACAAAACAGGGGTTGAGATGGAAGCGCTTGCCGGCGTAACGGGAGCTCTTCTTACCATTTGGGACATGGTAAAATACATCGAAAAGGACGAAAAAGGGCAGTATCCCTTCACTCGAATAACTGATATCAGAGTTTTGGCAAAGGAAAAGGAGGAATGATTCTTGGGCTATGAAGATCACGAGAAACATGCGGTTTCCAATGTCCCGTGCGCTGTGCTTACGGTTAGCGACACGAGGACGAATGAGTCTGATGAATCAGGAAAGATCATCATCGGGATGTTGCAGTCATCAGGTCATCGCGTGACGGATTACCGGATCGTGAAGGACAACATAGCGGAGATCAAGAGTGCAATCACGGCAGACCTTGAAAACGATGATGTAAAAGTCATCATTATTAACGGCGGCACAGGTCTTTCGAAAAGAGATGTAACGATCGAGGCTGTAACTCCGTTCTTAGAAAAACGCATGGACGGATTCGGTGAAATGTTCAGATACCTAAGTTTTCAGGAAATCGGAAGCGCTGCTATGCTGAGCCGAGCGCTTGGAGGTGTCGCATTCAGAAAGATCATCTTGTGCATTCCTGGTTCTCCCCACGCCGTGAGGTTGGCAATGGATAAATTAATACTCCCACAGCTTGGTCACATGGTTTGGGAGGTGGATCGTTGAGACCGCTTGCTTCCTTGATCCCGCTTGAGGAAGCTAAGAGGCTTATCGAAGCAAACGTAAAGCCGATTTCGAAGAAGGAAACAGTATCACTTTCAAATGCCCCTTTCAGGGTGCTTGCAAAAGACGTCTTCTCTAATTTTGACGTCCCTCCATATGATCGATCCGCCGTGGATGGATACGCAGTTCGAGCTGAGGATACATTCAAGGCTGGAAAATTTGAGCCCGTCGAGCTTAGGTGTATCGGCGCAGTTCATGCTGGTGAACTTCCTCAGAGGTTGGTTAGGTCTGGAGAATGCATGCAGATTGCCACAGGTGCAATGATACCTGAAGGGGCGGATGCTGTAGTAATGGTCGAAAATACTGAAAGATCAAATAACACGGTCCAGATATTTAGATCACTTCCGCCAGGATCAAATATTTCAAGAAAAGGTGAAGACATTAAAGCAGGAACGGTTGTGTTAAAGGAAGGGGAGTTGCTGACCCCTTCTAAGGTAGGTGTTCTTGCTGCTATTGGAATGATCGAAGTTGAAGTCTACGCTAGGCCAAAAGTTCTCGTTGTGCCGACAGGGAATGAAGTTGCCGAGGTGGGGAAACCCTTACGGCCTGGACAGGTGTACGATATTAATTCCCACACGCTTTCATCAATCCTTATGGAAAACGGCTGTATCTATGTTCGCCACAGCATCGTCGAGGACACAGCGGATGCGTTGACCCGCGTTTTAGGGAGGGCGGGTGAATATGATATGATCGTTCTCTCGGGCGGGAGTTCTGCAGGAGACCGGGATGTACTTGAAGGAGTGATTAGTGATTTGGGAAGGGTAATATTCCACGGGGTTCAGATCAAACCTGGAAAACCCACTATTTTCGGAGTTATCGGCGACACCCCTGTATTTGGTATGCCTGGATATCCAACAGCATGTTTGACGAACGGATATGTGTTTCTGGCTCCAGCTGTCAGGAAAATGGCGAGACTGCCTAAAAAGCAAGAGACTATCGGAATCTATCCCATGGCAAAAAAGTATGCGGCGACGCTTGGAAGACACCAATTCCTTACGGTCAAAGTCATCGATGGCTATGTTTATCCAGCATTCAAGGAATCTGGAGCAATAACGAGCATGGCACATGCAGATGGATGGGTTGAGGTACCCCCAAATGTCGATATCTTGGAAAAGGGAACCAAAGTTGAGGTGCATTTCTTCTAGGAATTTTAGAAAGTATGGAATTTCAAGAAATATGGATCGGCTATAAAAGTTTTTCAAGATAATTCAATTTCAACAAGCTTATGCCCCTCAGGACATGCAATTTCGCCGATGATCTTTAGAATTTTCCCTTTACCATTTTTTTCCATTCCTATAGGATGGCAAACCCTATATCGGTCGCAACCGATATTCGAGCACTTGATCTCTTCAAGCGTGACAATGGAACCCTCCAAAGCGTACTTCTGAAGAACAGCACACCTGAGTGGAAGTTTTTCCACCTCAACTACTCTCACACCTTCCTCGTGTATTCTGCATTCGTGATGCACATCCCTGAGAGCCGTAATTTTATAAATTCCACCGGCATCAAGGTTAAAGCAGACAGCTTTCAGTTTGCAATCTCTGCAGTCTGTGATCGGTCCCCTATAGGCGAATTGAGCTCCCTCCTTTGCCAAGCGTTCTCCGATTAGTGTTATGATCACCATCATTTCACCTCTATCATGATTTTCCATAGACATCAAATTACACCAGTGATTCTCGCGAGTTTCTCAGCCGCTTCATATGTCAATCCAGAAGTTCCTAAGATCGTGAAACGATCAGGCCTGATCTTGTGAGCATTGACAAGGGCCTCAATGATTTCCTCTTTTGTAACTCCTAGCTGCGACGCATTTGTTGGTGCGCCAATTTTTGAAAGAGCACTCTTTATCCTCATCCAGTCTCCGCCATGAAGGTACATCATCATGATGCAACCTACACCGCACTGTTCTCCATGCAGCGCTTTGCCAGGCGCGATCATGTCAAGCGCGTGCGAAAACATGTGCTCGGACCCGCTCGTGGGGCGGGAACTGCCCGCAACGCTCATGGAGATTCCTGAGATGATTATAGGCCTTATGGCAATCCACACACTTTCTTCGAGATTTGGTCTTATCAAATCAGCATTTTCAATGAGCGTTTGAGCAGTGTAGCTTGCCAAAGCGTAAGCGGATCTGCTTACTTCCTCATTCCTGAGCCTCCTCGCAAATTCCCAATCCATTAGAGCCGTTGAATTCGAGATTACGTCAGCGCATCCCGATGCAAGAAGCCTATAGGGCGCCTGGAGAATTACCGAGGTATCTGCAACCACACCAAGAGGGACCCTTGCATCCACTGATACGTGACCATTCTTATCGTGAAGTGAAGCCCGCCCTGATGCTATACCGTCGTGTGAGGCTGATGTCGGAATGCTGATGAATTCAATGTTCATCTCTTTCGCAGTCATTTTAGCAAGGTCTATTTTGCTTCCACCGCCGATGCCAAGAATAAACGATGCTTTTATCTCTTTTGCTATGTCGATGACTTTTTCTAAATTCTCCTGGGTCGCCTCACCAACAATGGCGAACTGCACCTCAAAACCATTATCCATCAACTGATCTGCGACGCGATTGCCAGCAATCTTTCGTGTCCTTTCGCCCGCAACGATGAGGGCCGTGCCACTCAATCCAAAATCTTCGCACACCTGTGGAACGTTGTCGATCACTCCGTGACCCGCAAGGACATTCCTCGGAAAAATCATAGACCGGGCTTTCGTGAAAAGACCCTCATCCATCCAAGCACCTGAACGAAGCCTCATATACACCTTTTTCCTTTTCAATTTATCGGTGAAATCATCATTTTTTGGGTTGCTGGCAACTCTTAGTGGTCGTAGGAAGTTTCTTTTACTATTTGTGATCTGCTTATTTATTATTATTTTGATAATAATATTATCTCTGCAGTTTTATTTTATTATCTGGAATGACATATTTTACAAATATTTTTGGGGGCCAATAGAGGCTGACAAGGAAGGTCATCCAATTGACAACATAGTAGAAGGCTACAACTTCTTGAATACGATCGTTTATGCTGCACTCCTCATTTCATGCATTTTTCTCATGTACAAGGTTGTGAATAAATTCGGCATTGAAATTAACAATGCTTTTATTTATGTCTCGCTTCCTTTTTTTATATTTGGTGGCGTATCTAGATCACTAGAAGACGCTCTTTTGTTCGACGGCGCGCTTCAATACCTATTCATTTCACCGATCATCTATATTTTTATGATTTTCCTGTTCTCTGTTACGGCTGCAGTCGGGATTATCTCGGTGAAGACCAAATCAAAGTATGAGAAGTTCGCAAGCATTCCTTTTGTGATATTTCTTTTGTCAATTTTGGCTGCGACCATCCTGGTTTCCAACTTTTCATCGAACTATCTGAATTATAGCCTTCCCATGATTTTCCCTATCGCTTTTGCCTTATTTTCCATAATAGGCTTTGCGATTTTCTTTCACAAGAAATTCAATCCTTTTACAATCTCTATTTTCTTTACTGGCACATTCCTGCTGTCAATGTCAATGGCATATGCCTTGTCGTTCTTTGCCTCTACAGAATGGCAAAGCTTCTATCGTTCTGAGACCCTGGATACCATTGTGACCCAACCTGCTGAATTATTAATAATCCCCGCTATAGCCTTCTCATTCACACTGGGTCTGTATGTCGTTGATAGATTGTGCGATAAAAAACATGCGCTCCTTTCTACCCCAGTCAACATTGTTCTTGCTTTTTCTCAATTGCTTGACGGCGTAGCTACATATAGAGGAATTGATTTTTATGGCTATGGTGAAAAGCACGTTCTGCCAGAACTTGCGATAAATCTTTTTGGCAGTGCATTCGTTCTAATAATAATCAAACTGGTACTCATCATCATAATCGTATGGCTTATCGACGTTGCGTTTCGCTCGGAATTTGTGAAATATCCGAATTTGTCTAACATAGTAAAATTCGTGTTGATCTTTCTGGGTCTCGCGCCTGGCGTGAGAGATTCACTGCGCATAGCAATGGGAGTCTGACAAATTCTTCATCGATTGAGTGAGCAACAAATAACTCGCAGGAATTTGAATTTTCTATCAGCTTCGATCTTATCTTCATGTCTCTTGACTGTGGATCACTGTTGCTGGCATCGCACCTTATATTGGCAGAAATGTCCGCAAATCTTCCAAACATTTTTCAGTCCGCTTCCATTTCAATCAGGTTGAGTGAAAAAATTATTAGGTTAGAGATCTCCGGGAAGGCTAGTAGTAGAAGTCAAAAAACATCAAACTACTCAGGAGGAGATTTGGGGGTGATCCTCCCCGGGATCTCTTGGAGGGTGTGCAATTCTATTATTATATTTGAAATTTACGATCTGCTTGAGGGCGGCGTATCTAAAAAAATGCTTTTACAAAAGACGCAGAGCCTCCTGGAACAATACAAATCCTATTCCTCTTAATAAATTTTGGGAAATACTAAATTCTCATTTGTGGAAGAAGTAATGCCGAGATTTTTTTATGTGGTGTTATCCAATTCACAATATATCGTTTTGACTGGAAGTCACATATAATATGAAGTGGTACCGCTTTTCTTTTGCCGTTGAAAAGAAATTTAACCGCCTTATGATCACTTTTCTTAATAAAAAAATAGATTTACTAAAAAGGATAATACTTAAAAAATATACATTGCAAGTGAAAAGATTTGAAAGGTGAATATCATTGGAAAATAAGCCACAGCCGTTGAGAATTCTAATGGTCGATGACAATTCCGAGCATATAGCGCTGTGCGAAGAATTTTTGCCAAAAGATCAGTTCGTTATGGACAAAGCACTCGATGCGGCGGAAGCACTCAGAAAGATCGGTCGAAAGACTTACGATCTGATAGTTCTTGATTATTCACTTCCAGATATGAATGGTATCGAACTCCTCAAGAAAGTGAAGCCCCTCGTAAACGCTCCTGTGATCTTCACAACAGCCTACGACGATCCTAAGCTGAGTTTCGAAGCAAGACAACTTGGAGTCAAGGACTATGTCGTTAAGACTTTTGGATATTACAAAACACTTGGAAAAAGAATTTTGGACATTTTGGAACAATAAGCTTACTTATATGGATAAATGAGCAATTATACAGTGGATTTTATGCAATATGCGATGGCCTCATGGGGTGGAACAGTTGGTGAGAGTAGTCGGCATTATGGGTAGCCCTAGAATTGGCGGGAATTCGGATCTGTTGCTCGATGCCGCACTGGAGGGAGCAAGAGAAAACGGTGGATCGATTACCGAACTGGTTCTGGAAACAATGGATATAACTGGGTGCAAAGAATGCGATAACTGCATGTCTTCTGGAAAATGTGCGGTCAAAGATGACATGAAACAAATATATGAGCTATTGGAAACGCTTGATGTATTAATAGTGTCATCGCCCGTATTCTTTTCTGGAATTCCGGGGAAATTCAAGATTATGATCGACCGATGCCAGAGCATCTGGGCGCGCAAATTCATTAAAGGTGAATCGATCGGTGGTGGAAAGAAAAGAGTGGGTGGCGCTATTCTCGTTGGAGGCAGAGAACATTCGAATTTTGAAGGATCCCTCATTACACTGAGGGCTTTTTTTGTATCCGTGAATGTGAAATTTGTGTCTCAATTGACATTTCCAGGTGTTGATCGCAAGGCAGCCATTCTAAATCACCCGAGTGCGTTAAAGGACGCAAGACAAATGGGCGGGTATTTGGTGGAAGTTGCCTCGAGGGGATAAGATAATTTGCCGACTGAGAGATTGATGAGGAGGAGCAATTAATGCGGGGTATTTTTACCAGAATTTCCGCCAGACATATATATTGAGGAAATGATAGGTTAATGAGATCCTATGGTTGTCGTCAGTATCTCGATTTCGGCGAAGGAACTGCGGGAATTTGACGAAATTGCAAAAAAATTAGGCTTTACGAGCAGATCAGATGCTATCAGATCTGCCATTCATAAATTTGTTTCTCTTAGCAAATTGACGAGTGAAAATGAAGGAGAAGACTTGTACGTTGTATCGATAGCATACGAACATAAGAAAAAACACCAGGTAGCTGATGTGATGCACAAGTATTCCGAAATGATCAAGAGCTCGCTCCATAGCCATTTTAATGACAGATGTATAGAACAGATTATAGCAGTGGGGGAATACTCAAAGGTGAGGCTGTTTACACAGGAACTCTCATCGATAAGAGATGTGAGATATTCTATAAGCATCGTGTGAGGCCTGGGAACCGTTTATCGCTTGCGTGTATGTTGAATTATTAATTTATGAACTGGCTTTTAGCAAAAGTCAAAAGTGTTTGATAATGATTACTGGTTGCTCGTGGAAGAAAGAGAATCGCAACAGCTCGTCTGCAAAATTGATGGCATGGATTGCATTGAGTGCGCGAAAAAAATCGAAAAAGCTGTCAGTGAGATCGAGGGAGTCAAGCGAGTCCGTGTTTCCTACGCTCTTGGAAGGATGTCAGTTGAGGTGGAAAGGGGGAAAGTCTCTCATGAGAAATTGCAGGAATCGGTCGGACTCCTTGGCTATCGTCTTGAGCCTTTTGACTTGCGATCGGCCGATGAATTTTTCACTTTCAAGAACCGGAGGCTGTTAGCAACAGCTACCTCTGGCATTTTCCTTCTCTTTGGAATTTTGTGCGAAGTTATTTTAGCAATTGAAATTCTCTATCTCTTATTTTACGCCATCGCGATTGTAGTCGGTGGATATTACATTGCAAGGAGAGGCGTCGCTGCTGCTATCAAGAAATATCTGGATATCAACATGCTTATGGTCATTGCAATCGCGGGTTCAGTTCTCATAGGTTCATATGCTGAAGGTGCTGCAATCGTGTTTCTCTTCTCCCTGGCTGAAATGCTTGAATCATTCGCTATAGCCCGTACTCGCCGTTCCATTCATGAATTGATGGAATTTGCCCCGAATCTTGCCCTCGTTAAAAAAAATGGCAAAGAAGAGTACTACGATGTCAATGACGTCGAGATCGGAGATCTTGTCTTGATTAGACCTGGTGAAAGGATACCAATCGATGGTGTGGTTGTATCCGGCCAATCATCAGTTGATGAATCGACCGTCACCGGCGAATCAATTCCAGTGACAAAAAGAATTGGCGATCAAGTGTTCGCAGGGACGCTGAATTCATCGGGATATCTTGAGATTAAGGTCACGAAGAAATTTAAAGACACGGTGATCTCAAGAATTGTCCAGCTCGTTGAGGAGGCGGAAAGCGAGAAGGCCCCGACTGAGCGCTTAGTTGACAGATTTGCGAAGTACTATACGCCTGTCATCATTATTGCAGCTGTTCTCACCGTAATTATCCCAACTGTCATATTCGGCGAGCGATTTGAAATCTGGTTTTACAGGGGTTTGGTACTGCTTGTTATTTCTTGTCCCTGTGCGCTCGTCATCTCAACGCCAGTCACTGTGGTATCCGCAATTACTGGTGGGACCAGAAAGGGTATTCTATTCAAAGGTGGCATTTACCTCGAGCGAATGGGCCAGATCTCTACTATCGCCTTTGACAAGACTGGGACGATCACAAAGGGGAAACCCGAAGTTGATGAGATCATTCCGACCGGCAGCCAATCATTGAGCGAGCTCATCGCCACTGCAGCCTCCGCGGAGTTGCGGTCGGAGCACCACTTGGCCAAAGCAATAGTTTCAAAAGCAAAAGAAATGAATGTCCCAATTGGGTATGCGGAGACATTTGAGAGTTTTTCTGGTAAAGGAGTTGTGGCGGTTGTTGAGGGACATGAGATCTTGTGCGGGAATTATGATTTCTTAAGGGAAAGGGGAGTCGATCTTTCGTGTTGTGCAGATATCATTGTTCAGAAGAGCGCTGAGGGTAAGACGATTGTTGTTGTTGCAGTAGATGGTAAACTCGCAGGTATCATCTCAATTAGAGATAAGGTAAGACCAGAGGTTACAGAAGTTGTTTCGGACCTCAGACGCCTCGGCTTCATGAGAATTATCATGCTGACGGGAGATAATGAGAATGTTGCTGCAAAGGTCGCTGGTGAGATCGGCACCGATGAATACATGGCGAATCTGTTACCAGAGGACAAAGCAAAGGCTATTGAAAACTACCGGGAAAAATATGGTGCAATAATCATGGTTGGTGATGGGGTGAACGATGCTCCAGCGCTCGCGAAAGCGGATATTGGAGTTGCAATGGCTGCTGCAGGTACAGATGTGGCGATAGAAGCCGCTGATGTCGCACTCATGGGCGATGATCTGCGTGCATTGTCTTATGGTGTTAGGCTGAGCAAGAGGGCTTCAAGGGTGATCAAACAGAACATTTCAATTTCTCTAGTTGTTAAATCGCTATTCTTCGTTCTCGCATTTCCAGGTTTCATTACGCTCTGGTTAGCAATACTTATAGGCGATCTTGGAACCTCTTTTGTGGTCATTACGAATGCCATGAGGCTGGTGAAATAATCATTCCCTGCAGTTACATTGGAATCTTGATCTCACAGTCTCGTAATTGGAAATGGTATTGGATTGCGCGATTTGCCAGGCTCGATGCATCGCAATGAAGCCGATTATTTTATCGCAGTCTAAGATCGTTCGACGCAGCCTAGGATGTGCGTAGAAGAGATTTTTACGATCATCTAAACGAACTTCTAATCGCATTTCATCTCTTGTTTATGACAATTCTGCATATAGGGTCTCCATTTGCAAGCGCTTCCTTCAAGGCCACATTCTTATTATCGAGCGCCCTCTTAGCAAACCTTATGATGATACCTTTTGTTAAGGCACAAAGCACTGGATTTTTTCTGCGCTCATTGTCCCAGGGACACTTCGTTCCAATAATCTCAATCTTGTTTTCATCGTTTGTATAACTGAATCTTCCGCCAATATCTGCAAACAATCGAACGATCCCCGTGGCAAGAACTTCCGCTGATACGTCCTTTTCGCTTTGTATATATTTTGGATAAAGCGCTTTTTCAATTCTTTGTGAAATGATATTGATATACTCGTCTTTGTCCTCATCAGGAATGTTCCTCTTCAAGAGCAATGAAATTAGGTCCATCAGGGCTTCCCATGCAGTTTCATGTATGTGGGCGGTATGTGCATCGATATTGATCAATTCATCCAATAAAATAGATGTTCCGAGCGACATTGAAATCATAGCTGGTCCACTGGCGGACGAAATCACAGGCCAGAAACGCACTTCTGCTGCAGCTGTCGTTCCGTCTTTTCTTTCTATGAGCTCAATAACGGAAATTGGTCCTTCAATTGCTCTTTTGAAGTTATCTAGAATCTTATTGTGGCGGCTGGTCAGGAAGGGAATGAGATATGATCCTTTGGCCTCTTCTTGAGAGTAACCGCACTTCCTTTCGGCTTCATGACTCCAGTACTTTACTTTCCCTTCGAGATCGTATAATATCATTACTTGAGGAATATTGCCTAAGTCTTCTACAGCGGCAATCTCTCTTTCATCTACTGCTCGAGGGAAACATGAAGAATCAATGGCATTGTTGAAATCCCTCATGATTGATCGCAGGAATTCTAAATCATTGCTTGTAAGCGATATCATATTGTTGCTTACCAGTATGAGAGCGCCTCTTATTCGTTCACCGGCAAAAAGCGGAACGACAAGCCATGATCGCTTAACGTCTTGTTTTCGATCAGCAACGAACAAAAGAGGCGCCTTCTTTTTAGTCAATTCTAGGATGAGTGGATGTTGATCGCTCAAACTTGAAAAGCTCTTAACGAATTTCTCTGAAACATTGCGATATCTTTTCAAAATCCATTTTTCGCCGTCATTCAGATAAGCTGCACCCATATCGACATTGAAATGTTTGCGAATTTCTTCCAGCGCGTTTCCAAGCATATCGTCAACAACTTCCGTCTTCGAAATGTGATTCTGTGTAACACGTGCTTGAGGCATGCGCTCCGAAATATTTACCTCCCTTACTCCATGTTGAATTGATAAGAAACTTTCGATTGCCTGGGGAAAGTCTTCAATATTCACGCGTTCAATTTTGAATCCCGTGAATCTTACTCTTTCGGAACCTTGAAATTTCTGCAATGTATGATCAAAAATGATTATTTTGATTCTGTCTGGAAACTGCAATAGCACTGTTGGCAATTGATTCCCCCACAACTCAAAACTTTCCCTATCGACGGCGATAATGTCGAAAGTCAATCGTTTCTGTAACTCGATCGTCTCTTCCAGCGATTTTGCCACGAACACCGCATAATTCTTTTCATGGAGGATTCGGACGAGTTCAGAAGAGACTTCCCCATTGCAATTGATTACTAGTGCTTTCATCATCGGATTGCTTTCTTGAACAGTCATATTCTCTTCTGCATTGTGCATTATGAAAAACCACCGTATAAATATGGCGAGTTATTTCATGGCTGTACTTACAAAAACATTTGCGGAGAGTTTGATGAAGATAGGAAATTAAAAATGCCGCAGGATCATCGATAATAGGTATCTCTGAATTCTTGTTTTCAGGTCATCTGCAAATTTAAGGATTTGATGAAATCAGAAAAATCAAATTAGGAGCCGATGAAATTGAATTTCGCATCCAATTTTTCATCCGCGATAGTTGATCAGTTTCATTTTACACCTCGACCATCGAACCAAAAGAGAAAGTCATGCCATTGTTGCACGATCGTTAAGGTTTCCATAGTGTTCCTCATAATATTTTCTAAAATCGCCTGATTTGATCTCCTTCCACCATTTCTCATTGTCTATGTACCATTTTACAGTCTTCTCCATGCCCTCCTCAAAACGAAATCTTGGTTTCCATCTCAATAGGCTCCTGATTTTTCGTGAATCCACCGCATGTCTTTTGACATGCCCGGGTCTATCTGGGATGTGAACAATGAGATCAAGGGGTTTTTCAAGAAGCTCGAGCACGATTTCTGCAATCTCGAGCACACTCTTTTCCTCGCCTGTCCCGATATTGAATATCTCGCCGTTGAACTCATTTGTATGGAGAATAGTATCGATCGCTTGACAGTGGTCTTCAACATATATCCACTCACGCGTATTTTCGCCCGTGCCGTATATTGGAAGCAGTTCGTTTTCAATGGCATTTGTGACAAAAAGGGGAATCAATTTTTCGGGATACTGAAATGGACCATAATTGTTCACGCATCTCGTGATGATGACGGGAAGTCCATAGGTGCAGTAGTAGGAATATGCTAGCCGATCTGCACCTGCTTTGCTCGCCGCATAAGGACTTTTTGGCATAAGCGGATCGGTCTCTTTCGACGGTTGTTTAAGCGCCTCACCATATACTTCATCTGTTGAAATATGTACGAATTTCTTGATTCCGTGCTTTCTTGCTGCCTCAAGTAGGACATATGTTCCGTAAACGTCAGTTGTGATAAAATCTCCTGCGGATATAATCGACCTGTCTACGTGGGTTTCGGCGGCAAAATGCACAATTGCATCACACTTGGAAACCACATCTTCAACGAGCCTCTTATCGCATATATCGCCGTGGACAAATTTCATGCGATCGCCCTTTATATCCGCCAGATTTCGGAGATTACCTGCATATGTAAGTTTGTCTAGATTGATTATTTCCGTACGGGGATGTTTTTCCAGCATCCACCTTACAAAATTGCTACCAATGAATCCCATTCCACCGGTGACTAATACTCTGCGAAACATTGAAAAGTCAGTAATGTTCGTCAATAAATATACCTTCTGACTGCATGCCATGAGTGAAAAAATAGAATATTGTGGTGCGCGAGAGTTTGTCGGCGTATCACTAGGACAATTTTACCTTTTCCAGAACTTCAGGATTTACGCAGTTCAGAGGCTTTTTTCCAGATAGAACTCGTACAACTTCTTCTGCAGCAATTCTCTTCACTTCCTTTAGAGACCCCTCGCTGTAGAATGAGGCGTGGGGCGTTAAAACAACATTCTCGAATTTCAACAGCGGAAAGTCAGCTGGGGGAGGTTCGGACTCAAGAACATCCAAGGCTGCGCAACTTATCAGTTCTTCTTCAAGTGCTCTGATGAGGTCTTCGGTTTTGATAACCGCTCCCCTAGAAGTGTTTATAAGTACTGCTCCACGCTTCATTGTCTTAATTTTTTCGTAATCGATCATGTGTCTGGTTTCCTTCGTTAGAGGCGTGTGAATCGATATTACGTCAGAATTTTTCAAAAGATAATTGAGGCTAACCGGCTCGATTCCCAACTCTCTCAGTTTGTTCTCTGGTACATAAGGATCAAATGCGATGATTTTCATGCCTATTGGTTTCACTCTTTCTGCAACTGCTCTTCCGATTTTTCCAACGGCTATGAGACCCAGTGTAAGCTCTTTCAGTCTGTTTATCGGTCTTGCATCTCGCCAATCCCATTTCCCCCTCCTAATGGCGCGGTCATAAACAGTAATTTTTCTGAGAGCACAGAGCATTAACGCAAGGGTATGATCGGCTACTTCCTCGATGCAGTAGGATGGTATATTCACGACAACGATGCTTTTCTCTGTAGCAGCTTCTGTGTCAATGGTATCGTATCCGATTCCGTAACGGACTATGACTTTGCATCTCTCCAAATTTTCAATGACTTTTCTTGAGACGGGCGCATAGGTGTTCAGTATGGCATCAGCATCTTTAGCGGTTTCAATGACCTCCTTTTCTGTCTTACATTGGTGCATCTCGACCTCAGCACCAATCGTTTTCAGGATCTCGATTTCTTCAGTTGGCTCTCCATAGATGTAATCCGTAATGACAACCTTAAATGCCATGATCTCACATCTAATGCGACCTAGATTGAAGTCTCTACTAAT
Source organism: Methanomassiliicoccales archaeon (assembly GCA_038850735.1). Classification (NCBI taxonomy): domain Archaea; kingdom Methanobacteriati; phylum Thermoplasmatota; class Thermoplasmata; order Methanomassiliicoccales; species Methanomassiliicoccales archaeon. The sequence continues at coordinate 24,735 of JAWCLO010000011.1, read as the reverse complement.
TTTCATTTTGCAGGCAGACTAAAACACCTTTTTTATCTTTTTCGATTTTCATTTGATTGCATCAATCAATGTGCATGGTTCGCAGCAATGAATTGACATTTTTTTGGAGATCCTATGCGACTATGATGTAAACGCGGAAAGCCGAGATAATGTTTTTTGGCGTTATTCGTGAATGTCACATTGAGAAGCCTTTGGTTTTCTGCGCTTCAAACTTCTATAACGACAAGGCGTGAAGGTCTATGCAACGGAATTTTGCTTTTGCATTCATTCCGTTGGTAATCAATGGTGCGCTTTCAACTTGTTCTACAAGGAAAATGTCGACGGATGCAGTTTTTCGTCGTCGTTTTCAAGCAGGCTCCTGATCATTGGCGTATGCGGATCGATGAGTGCGCCAGTAGCACCTTCCTTTTCTAGCAGGTCCAGATCCGTTTCTACAACTCCTCCGCCTATGTAAACTTTCAAGTCGTTTGCAAGGGCTTTTTTGACAAAATCTTTCGAAACACCCTTACTGCTTCCAAGATGATTAATGTCAATGACCGCCATTTCCTCATAACCGATTTTCTTGAGCATATTAGCCATAGTCTTAAGATCTGCTGGACCTGAATTCCTCTTCGCCCATCTTATCTCCTTATCGAAGTAAATACACGGCATGCATCTATCTGAAAGTTCAAACGCCTCTTCAAAGATCCTCAAGCCATTGGCCGTTGATGTGTTGATGATAGCTCTTGAAACCTCCATTGCATAGGAATCAAACAAGTCTTGGAGTGTATGCATGCCAATGTCTAGCCAGATTTCTCGATTCTTTCTCGTCAATTCTTTAAGAACTTTGAAGTTAGGTTTTCCTTCATTGATCCCGGCAAGATCCATGAGCAAGATTGCGTTCGCACTATAATTCTTGCCAAATACCGTCTTCAAATATATGTCAAATGGAATACCCTCATTGATAGACGCCAACGCATTTCCCCGCCATACAATATTTGACACGCGAGCAACCTTTCCGATGGGAAACTCAATTCTGCCGATGGATAGAAAGGGTACGGTATCGATTGGAAGAACGGGTATTCGAAAGAAAGCTGACCCACTCTCGGAAGAAATGCCTACTCCCCCAAAGAATGAACTCCACTCCTCAAAAGTCCTGAAATGGAGCGGGACGGCTTCCTTTTCACATTTCTCGCACACATAAGTACCGTTCTTCGCATCGATTCCAGGCAGAGGTCCTCCGAAAATCACCTTCGGCACTATCTCAACGCTCCCGCAGTAAGGACATGCCAAGATTTTCTTTTCTTTCTTCATCTGCCATGCAGTAATGCAAAGAGTGATATTATAGTTCGGATGTCCGTTTTAGACTTTGAGTACCATAGCACAGTCGAGAAAGATGGCGTTGAAAGGGTATCCTACTTGTATCGTGTGTGTCTCTCAGTGTGTCCGTCCTTTACTATCCTCAATGAACCTCGAAGTCTCTTCGAACATTTGGCTCAGTGGAGTAGTTTTTGATACTTTCATTGGTTCTTGATCAATGCAAAAAACTGGAATGATGAACGAGCGCATATCTTCGCAAGCAAGTAGCTTTACGAAGATGTGGAAATATCTTACATTGAGGTGGTTGTACACAATATCGCCGTCCTTTCGCCCACAAGTGAAGACAATGATAGCTTTCTTCCCCTTGTTCAGACTGCTTTCAAATAATCCCTTTTCATTTGTGAATCTGAGAAATGCGTACAGTCGATCGATAAACGATTTGAATCTACCAGTCTCTGCACCCATATAAATTGGCGAGCCTAGTACTAAAAAATCTGACATCTGGATTTTATCATACAGCAGTTGCATGTCATCCTTTACGCAACATCTGTTACTGTCCTTGCAGACAAGGCAGCCTCGGCAGTCTTCAATCTCCAAAGATCCCAAATCAACCCATTCATATTCAATCAAATGATGTTCAAACATCCCGGCAATCTTCCGAAGTATTTTAGCAGTATTTCCATTCGTTCTGTAGCTTCCATTGAAAATGATTGCTTTCATCGACTGAGTATTCGATTCTGGATATAAATATCATCGTGGATCGCGATTTTTTGTTGTAGGATTAGGAATGCCTATGCATTTCAGGTGATCGAGGAGTTGATCAAAGATTATGCAGTTAATTTCTCATAAAGGATTTGCAGGATTATGCTGATTCCATTTTTTTTTCTGACATTTTGAAATCGAGGAGACCAATATATCATCTGTCATTGGCTATGAATTGGCATCATCTAGATCTTTGGTCGTATCCGAGATTCCACCAGGATTCGAGTATCCGCCAAGAGGTTTTTTGATCACAATGCTCTTTCGTATATCGCTTCGACATCGCTATGCATCAACCGCTTCGGATTTGTTATCATGCACGGATCCTTTAAAGCTGCATCTGCGAGATCAGGGATCTCAGATTTCTTCATACCAAGATCGCGAAGCTTTTGAACGATTCCGAGGCGCGATCGGAGTTTCGACAAAGCTTCGATCAAAGTGCGTTTCTTGTCTGGAAAATACATGCCCTCTAAATCGATTCCCATGAACTTGCCTATTTGCTCATACCTGTGTGGCGCTGCATCGAAATTGTAAGCAACAACATGTTCGAGAAGAATTGCGTTGCATTCCCCATGAGGTATGTCAAAGAAACCCCCGAGTACATGCGATATAGCATGAATGGCTCCCAACCCTGCATTAGAAAATGCGATGCCAGCGTGTAGGCTTCCGAGCATCATCTTGCTCCTCGCCTCGAGATTATCGCCTGTTTCAACGGCGAGCGGCAGAGTCTTACAAATTATACTTACCGCTTCTCTGGCATGAATATCAGTAATAGGTGAGCGGCCAGTCGAAACATATGCTTCAATTGCGTGGGACAATGCATCTAATCCTGTTTCGGCTGTTAATCGCGGAGGCATTGTTGTCGTTGTTACTGGATCGATAAGCGATACCCGAGGGATCAAATACTTGCTTATAACGCAGAATTTCCGCCTCTTTTCCAGCTCCATATAAACTGCAAACTGCGAGATATCCGCGGCCGTGCCGGCCGTTGTTGGTACGCATATGAGCGGGGGGAGTGGATTTACAACTCGGTTGGTTCCCTCATAATCTTGGATAATTCCACCATTTCTCGAGAGGATGCCGATTCCTTTCGCGCAGTCGATTACACTACCACCACCTATTGCAAGAAGAGAATCGCATTTCTCCTCGGCGAAGAATGTTGCGCCTTCCACTATCTCGTCAGTTCGCGGGTTTGGTGTGACGTTCGAATATTCTACGAAGCAGATCTTCGCGTTATTCAGCGTTTCCTTGATGTCTTCAACCCATCCGGCCCCTTTTATTCCCTCATCCGTCACTATAAGGACTTTTTTCGCAACAATTACTTTTGCATATTCTGAAGCAAGAAATCTCGAATCAAGCCCGAAAACAATTTCTGGGAGCAGAAATTTTCTAAAGTGAATTTCAGACGATGTATTATTCATCACCCCTCCTTCTTGTCGCTCAATTATTCTGAAGAATCGAGCAACATTAACGCCTTTAATTTTCCCACACCTACTATTTAATACTTTTCTATTATGCGATAATGTACTCGTAAGTCAAATTGCTCATCCCTTCCGTGTTGGCAGCAAAATGCCGTATTTAGAGCAGAACAAATTTTGAATTTTACTCTTGAGAAACTTCTCTTGGATCAGTTTGCATATTTGTTTGCCGAGAAATAGCGTTGTATGAGAAGCGATTCCAATGAAAGCACCGCAATTCAAGAAAAGCGCCTTTTTCGCAAATAGTAGGGCTATTTTGGCCGTTATCAAACCCTTGTAAATTGAGGGTTTTGTGCAAAATATGGTTGTGCGTTATTTGTTTTTGATTTCCCTTCAATCATCATCTGTTTTTTGGAGCCCAATCGTACGGAATCTCTTTCGAATCAAATGGTAATCTGTGTTCATCAGGGTTTATGTAGTCATAAACCTCAGTTGGAATATTCAGGACCCACGCTTCATCCCCACCGATTGCAGTGAAGCCGTGATAGACATTTGGAGGAATTTTCACTATGATGAAATTCCGCTCCCCCATAAAGAACTCATTGATAAGTCCTCTCGTTACAGAGCTTTCCCTGGAATCATAAAGAACGACCTTCGCCATTCCTTTAATACACACGAAATTATCTGTTTGCTTTTTGTGATAGTGCCAGCCTTTCACGATTCCCGGATAACAGACGGTGATGTATAACTGACCAAATCGTTCGAATTCTTCCCAATCGCTTCTGAATAATTCCATCAACCATCCCCGATCGTCGGGAATTGGATGTAACCTTCTGACGACGACGCCGTCGATCAACTTCTTGTCCATCTAGATTCCCCTAGGGAAAATTACATCATATCATTTTATAATTTTGACTTATATTTTTAATTAGGCATTCGACTCGATCGAAGAACTTTTAGAACACCTATTCAATCGTTCTTTTCATGAACAGAATTGCGGTCATCGGTGCCTCGGGACTTCTTGGGCAATATCTCGTGGAAGAAGCTGTCAAAAATGGGCACGAGGTTCTTGGCACGTTTAGAAATGTTCCTGTAAGTTTCCGCAATGCCGAAACGGAGTTCCTTGATATAAGAGACGCATTACAAGTCGAACAATTGCTTGGAAAGTTTGAGCCTGATGGCATCGCACTCGCAGCAGCAGTAACAAATGTCGACCTCTGTGAAAAGAACCCTTCTGAAGCGTGGAACATCAATGCCGAGGGAACACTCAATGTGGCAACCTCTGCTAGAAATCTTAGCGCGAAGTTGCTTTACGTATCAACGGATTACGTTTTCAATGGGCTAAAGTGTGGGAAATACGTCGAAACGGATATCCCAGATCCTTTAAATATCTACGCGCAGACGAAACTTGAAGGTGAAAAAATCACGCTCGATGCATCGGAAGCCAACTTAGTCTGCCGCGTATCGACGCTTTACGGATGGAATAGAATTTCACAGAAGGAAAACTTCGTGACTTGGATCATCAACTCCCTGAGGAGAGGCAATCCTATTTCACTCTTCACAGATCAGTTCGTTTCTCCTACATATGCACCGCACTGCGCCCATATTTTGTTAAGACTTTTGGAAAGTCGAGCAAATGGAATCTATCACACATCGGGTCCTGACTGTCTAAGTCGTTACCACATCGGCTTAAAGGTATCGGATGTTTTCAACCTGGATAAATCTCTGATACATTCGATGACTTCAAGGGATTCAAACCTTATAGCAAAGAGGCCACCACGTCCATGCCTCAGTGTTATGAAAACCGAAGTTGATTTGATGATGAAGACGCTCACCTTAGAGGAAGGATTGGAGGATATGCGGAGGAGTGAAGTGAAATGAAAGGACTGATTTTAGCGGGCGGTACGGGAACCCGGTTGAGGCCTCTTACCCATACGGGGCCAAAACAGCTGATTCCGATAGCCAATAAACCGAACATCATGTACTGCCTTGAAGATCTGCGCGATGCCGGAATCACTGATATAGGGGTTATTCTCGGTAACAACATGCCTGAGAAAGTGAGAGAACTTCTCGGCGATGGTTCAAGGTATGGAGTGAAAATCACGTACATATTTCAAGGAGATCCGAAAGGCATAGCGCATGCGGTGGGATGCGCTCAAGAATTCATCGGCGATGACCCGTTCGTAGTCTATTTAGGCGATAACATTCTCACTGGTGGAATTAAGTATATGGTCGAAGAATTTGCATCTTTAGACTGCGAAGCAATGATTGCTCTGTGTCCCGTTGAAAATCCAGAAAAATTCGGAATCGCGGAACTCGATGAGCAGGGGAATATCGTGCGGCTGGTTGAAAAGCCAAAAAACCCAAAAAGCAATCTAGCAATGATTGGCATTTATTTTCTGAAAAAGAGCATTTTCTCGATTATAAAGAACCTTAAACCTTCGTGGCGCAATGAAATTGAAATCACTGATGCAATAGATCAACTTAACAGGCAAACTGGTAAGGTGATTGCAAGAATCGTCCGAGGCTGGTGGAAGGATACTGGAAAACCTGAGGATATACTTGCAGCTAACCACTTGATGCTTGAAATGATCGAAAGCAGGAATGATGGAATCGTTGAGGATGATGTTAAGTTGATAGGCAGGGTCAATATTGGAAAGGGTACTTTGATCAAAAAACATAGCGTCGTCCGAGGTCCTACGATCATCGGGAAGAATTGCATAATAGGTCCAGACACCTATGTGGGACCCTATACATCAATCGGTGACAATACAACACTCATTGGATGCGAAATTGAATCGTCAATTATCATCGGCGATGTCTATATTGAGTGCAAAAAGAAGATCATCGACAGTCTCGTCGGTGCTGGGTGCAGGATATGTTCCGCCGAGAATGCGATTCCTAAGGGTTGCAGATTCATCATCGGCGAGAATTCTCAGCTGATTCTCTAATTTCAGCCATTAGTCATTCGGTTAATTCGAATCTCTCGATAATTTCTCAGCAAATTTAAAATAATGCTGTAAAGAAAACAATTGCCAGTATAGTCAGACTCAGAGAGTGTGAATCAAAGGGGTTGAACGTGATGATGAAGGCAAAGATGTTTAAATGTGCCCAGTGCGGGGAAACTATAGAGATCCCTTTCGGAATGCCTAAACCCACCTCATGTCCGAAATGTAAGGCACCTGCTGAATCGATACATCGCATGAATCCAGGCCCTCCAAATCAATCTCAGTAAACAGTAGGTTACAAGTGTCTGTGCTTAGCCCATATTGATGCAGCATCGATTCTGATGACACAAGATTAAAACGCAGAACCGTAACAAGTGAGACATAGATCTGATTAAATCTCTGGCATAGTCGCGAACAGTCCTAGTAAATGATAGCATTTGTACGAGTTTGAACGGGATAATGAATTTTCTTAAGCGCGGATAAATCTGAAAAATTCACGATCTTCCGAAAATGGAACAATTTTGTACGCTTATCGCCTTGCATTCAGATTCATCTCTAATTCCCTTTCTCTATCATCGACGCGATGCGCTTAGTCAGCCCACAATAAAATTAGGTGGAGTCCCGATTCATCGCTCAATTGTGTACCAGTCTTTCAATCATCATTGCGCGGAAATTCTCCAGCATAGCGGTTCTCGAATTAAAAATGCGATTAGAATGTACCATTCGCAATTCTCTCAGAAATGTACTAATAATTAAAAAATTAAAAAGACCATACGCTGATAGAACGGTGACACCCGATGACGAGCGAAACCATCTCAACTGGTACAATTTCACAGTGCGATCGGGACGATGATAAGAATAAGGGTGCAAGTCAAGATCATAGGGGAGCCGATCGAACATTGCAGAGAATAGGTATTTATCTATGCACCTGTGATGGTTGCATTAGCGGCATCATTGATCTAAATTCTATAGCAGAAGGAATCCGGCATTTGAAAGCTGTCAGAAGACTCGAGATTATGAACCACCTCTGTTCGAAACAATCGCTCAAATCAATTAAGAAAGATGCGCAGAGAAATGCTCTCAACCGTATTGTTATAGGGGCATGTTCGCCCCGAACCTATCTGAGGTATTTCCAATCGGAGTTGTCGCAGAACGGTACAGGAAGCGCAATAGTCGAAATAGCAAATATAAGGGAGCAGTGTGCGTGGATACACTGGGATGATCCGGCTGCAGCAACGGAGAAGGCCGCCACAATGATAAGCATGGCAGCGGCTAAGCTCCTCGCTTCTGAGCAGTCAGAAAGAGGATATATGGCAACTGTAAACGAGAAATTGTGCGACGGTTGTGGGATCTGTGCGTCGATATGCAGATTAAAGGCGATCAGCGTCGTCAACGATCCGAAAAGACCTGGCAAGAAGATAGTATCAATCAATGAAGACGTGTGCGATGGATGTGGTGCCTGTGTTGCATCGTGTCCGAGTGGAGCACTAGACCAAAGATACTTCTCAAATAGACAGATCATGGCGCAGATAGAAGCGGCGACTAAGGGAAGGATCATCGAGGACTTCTCTTCGCCGAACATTCTGGTATTTTCGTGCAATTGGTGTTCGTATGCAGCTGCCGATCTCGCGGGGCTTAAGAAACTCAGCATTCCACCCAATTTCCTGACGATAAGAACAATGTGTTCTGCGAGAATCGATCCTGAGTGGGTCTTAAGCGCTTTCTCTAAGGGAGCCGACGGGGTCCTTGTACTCCCAGGTAAACTTGGACACTGCCATTACGAGATTGGGAATTTCAGGACGACGAGGAGGATTGCTTTGCTGAGGCGTGTTTTATCACAACTTGGATTTGATGAGAATAGGCTCATGCTGAGTTTCATCGACTCAGAAGATGCCGAAGGCTATCAGCACGAAGTTTCATCGTTCATTTCAACAATAAGAAGTCTCGGTCCAAATCCACTGCGGGATTTGGATATGACTAAGAAACGTACCTATTAATGGGATTCTCCAGTAATCTTTTTCGACGCGGACAGCAGGAGATTTTGAAATCGCAAGTCGCCCGCCACTGAATTTAATTAAATAAACTTATTTCTGCTATTAGATCACGGAGTGTGCACCATGAGAATCATCGCGGTTGATATTGGTGTCGGAACCATGGATGTCATGTTAATCGATACTTCAAAGATTTTGGAGAACGGCACCAAACTTGTCTTGCCATCGCCAGCGCAGCTGCACAGGGCAGCGGTGTTAAGAGCTGCGAAAGCGAGAAAGAATCTCTATATCGATGGCGATACGGTTGGTGGAGGACCGTTCGCCAGTGCCGTCAAAGCACACATTTCTGCTGGTTTGAAGGTGAAAATGACTCCTGGGGCGGCGTATTCGATTAGAAACGATCTTTCAGAAGTGGAAGCACTTGGTATCGAGATCGTTGATTGTATAGACGCTTGGGATACTGATTTTCTTACTCTTTGGCTGCAGGAAGTTAGATTGAAGGAAGTTCTTCGGTTCTTGAGCGAATATGGCGAGAACGAGCAGGTTGATTGCGTTACAATCGCCGTTCAAGATCACGGCATCTCACCGAAGGGTGTTTCGAACCGAATGACGAGGATTGGCCGTTTTGAAACAGCTCTCTCGGAAAATCCATACCTTGAATTCCTTTTGTATTCTGAAAACTCAGTTCCAGATGAATTCTTAAGGATGAGATCTGCAGCTAGAAGAGCGCATGAGGAACTGCCCGATGCCGATGTGTATGTGATGGACACTTCGCCAGCAGCGGTGCTTGGCTGTTTGATGGATCCTTGCGTTCAGGATAGTGAAAAGGTCCTCGCAATCAATTTTGGCAACGGACATACTTTAGGTGTTCTGCTTGATGGTGGTGTCGTTCTGAGGGGATTTGAAGCCCACACCAGGCAGTTCGCCGATGCAAAATTGTTAAAATCATATCTTTGCGATCTTCTCAAAGGCAAGCTATCAAATGAAAGGGTTTTCAACGATGGTGGTCATGGCCTTTTCGAGGTGAGTCAAGTTCCTGTGGAGCCTGATAAGATTCTCGTGACGGGACCGAGAAGGTCTCTTATGAACGAATTAGAATTGGGATTTAGGTATGCAGCACCAGCTGGTGATATGATGATGACTGGACCTCTCGGCCTCTACCGTGCGTTGAAATCGCGATTCTTGTGATTAAATTTGAATTGCATGACGTTCTGGCTAGAATTCCCATTCACCTCGAACTCGAATCAACTTGTAAAGCTCAAATAATTGAATTTTGGGTATGGATTGACAATCCTCCAAACGAGATTTTAGAACCGCAAATGTATTGCTGGTTGAGGAATATATCTAGAAAAAGCGATCAGAGTGGTGCAAACGCCATTTCTGCCTCAGAAAACCTATTGGCAGTATGATCTTTCATTTCTATTTCGCTACCAATCTGTGATTCCTCTATCCTTATCCATTTCGAGAGACCTTCCATCATTTGCCACAGTTCGTATCGCTCCTCGGTCTCCTTGTACCCCAATTTTCTGAGGATATGCTTCGTCGCATCAAACGGACTTTCAATCCAGATGACCCTACTATCACTCATTGAAATGAAGTCCAGCATCATGAAGGTGCAGATGCCGAGACGTCTGAGATCTGGGATAACATAGATCTGGTGGAGTGTCAAGGGAAATACCACTTTCATTTCTGAGTACTTCGTCTCTTGAACACCCATCTCACTGTACATGTAGTATCCCGCCGGCACCCACACATTATCCTTATTTATCCAGGCAATCTTGCTTTTCCAATTTGCCTTTACATTCTTGAAACCTGGACATTCAACAAAAGCCTCTTTTTGAAGGATCTGAAGAATGAAACGATCCTTGTAATCATGAACTCTTGATATCCTCAAATCGCCTTCAGAAATCTTAACATTCAAATCATACCAACAAGCAGCGCCTTCACTGTCCAAAGAACAGTAATTATCTCCCTTTATTCCACCAATGAGTTTCATTGAATGGTGGAGGTGTTTTACCATGAAATTCCTCCGTCGGACGATTGTCGGACAATTGCTATTACAAAGAAGCCTTTATAATTTTTTCTTTCACGACGGAGGTGCAATGAAATGACGCTTGCGTTTTGGCTGCTTTTCCACTCACCATGCAGAAATGATATGATTTCTCATATATCAATGGCCCTTGGTTTTCCTTCGCACGGTTTCCCGCTCTTCTCTTTTTTTCAAATATCGCTCGATGGCCGATCTCACAGTGCCCTCAATCCCCTCAACAATCTCGATACCAGCATCTCTGAGAATGCGCTTTGCGTGCGGTCCCACGAATCCTGTCAGGACGACATCCACACCGAGACCAACAACGCTCTGAGCTGCCATGGCGCCTGTCCCATGGGGAGATCTTGAAGCCTCGTTCGGAATCGCCTTATAGTCCATTGTGTCGGAGTCCACTATGATGAAGTAGTCGCACATTCCAAATTCATCATCAACAATAGAATCGAGATCGTCGCCGATAGAAGATACGCAGATTCTCATGAAAGCAAATTAGGAACACCGTTCTATATAACCAATATGTTATTCGAGCCCTACCTCATCAAGTGCCAGATTCTATCGCTTTTCTTCACGATGAATAGATCGGCCTTAACCCACTCTGCACGCCTCATTTTTTAAGTGCCTATCACTAGATACATCCCCTCTCAACGAAGATTTTTGGGAAAACGTTTTTGGCTATATACGAGCCACACATCGTATCAAAAACTCTCCTTTAGTTGCAACAAAGAGCAGGAAATCGTGATCTATATAGTTCATTACGCTATGGAATGCTAATCGGCAGTAACATGATTCTCGGTGGGTTGAGGTTCTTTGCGAAGAGATTTTTGCAAAGGTATCTGATCGGCAGAATCCATGCAATTTTTTCCTTGTTGCCCGACCCAGTTCTATGGAATTAATTATTTTGTTTTCGAAAAATATCATCAAGCATACTCATATTTATGATCTAGAGGCGGAATTCAATTCCTAAATAGGTAATCCTGCATATTTGCTTACATGCCTCTTGGCGACCCAATGGGTGGTAATGAGGACTACCGCGAAAGGGGAAAGATCACAGGATTAGAAATGGTAATGATACCAGTAAGCGATATCGAAGAGGGCGTGGAATTTTACAACGGGGTTCTTGGGTTTGAGATCGTATCTGATCTGAGACGAGCTAACTGGATTGAACTCAAGGTTCCTGGTTGCGGAGGAAAAATTGCGCTGTATGGACCTCCTGATGGCAAGGAGCGAACACATGGAATCCATACTGGAATCGTGTTGGGGACCGATAGCATCTACGAACTGCACAGAAGGCTTGTCGATGAGGGAGTCAATTTTGTCATGAAACCCACGAGACAACCGTGGGGCGGATTGATGGCAGCATTTTTAGATCAGGATGGTAATGAGATCGCTATCCTGGAGACAGCCATTTCGTTAGCAAAAAATAAGTAATCCACTCTTGCGAAGTGCCTGACAGCACGGCAAAAGATAGGACACCGAAAATAGTAGATTTCCCGCACTGAGCGCAACTGGTCTCGAAATTTCAATGTGCTTTGAATGGGAATCTTAAAAAGAAGTTAGGATCAAAATCCTCCGAGGATCTCTTCTGATGCCTCAATGATCTCGTTGACTTTGTACTCTGGCAAGAGTTCTAGAAGGAGATCTCTTTCCATCACGGCGTCTTTCAGTGTGATTATCCCTTTGCTCAATAGAGCGTTCTTGATGTCCTTTCTGATTTGCAGAGTTGTGAGAGGATATAACTTGTAATTTTCTAGGAGACATTCGAGTCCTTTTGCTTGTGGAAACCCCCATCCTATGAGATTTAAGCCCACGCATTCTGCATACTTGACGACGTCGTTAGAGAATTTTGTATTTGTGACAAGCCATGGGGTAGAGGCTGCTGAAGTTTCCCTGAGATCGAGGAATCGGGCATATGTGTAGAGGGCAGTTTGAATTCCACACCTAGTGCCCGCGCGGTTGTGGAACTTGCATTCGACCATGTGTTTCACGCCCTCCTTTTCTACGAGAATGTCGACTTCGTGTGATACACACCGTCCTTTCGCACACTCTCTCACTCTGACAGAGTACCCAAGCTCCTCAAAAAGTCTACTGATGAGATCTTCAAAATAATAGCCTTCAGGTCCAAGTGAGAAGATGGCATCCTTCAAACTGTATCGCACTCGCCTTTTCCTGTCAAGCATCTGCCGTACGAGCCTGTAGATCTCTCTGGTGGGGATTCCGTCATATATTTTTGGCTGCAGCCTCAAGATGATGAGATTTGCTTCCTCGGGACTGGCGCCGGATCGTAAGAGAGCACTCATCACCTTTCTTTCGTCATAATCTTCCCTTTCTCCAGATTGCTTGATTACCCGCATAAGAGTCACTCCTATCTGATGCGATACTTAGTTCTTCATGCTTTCTCTTTTTTGTAAACAGAATGCTCCAATTGTGTGTGGAATTTTCGACGGTGTTTATCAACTCTCTAGTCTCTCAGTGTGCTAGCAAATAGATTCGATTCTTAACCTTGACAGTACAGCATCAAATTTCTGTTAAAGATGTCAATCCGCTTAGGCAGTCACCGCATTTTAACACTATTTTCAATTGATAACGAGATCATCAGTTGTATATACGATAACCGAAATTCCATGATCAAAATGAAGCGCATTATTAATTCGTAAGGCACCATACATATCTTGCTCGTCGAGGATGAAGTTCCCTTTTCTGAAATTGCAGAAGAGTTTCTTGAATTCGATTGCATTTCAGAGCTGATGCCGTCAAATCAGTTGAAGAAGCCCTCTGCGCAATCCGCAGAGGAAGATATAACGTTGGTGTTAAGGATTATCAAATGGGTGATAAGAACCGGCATCTCGGTTATCGCCTGCGGAATCGGCATAACTAGTTGAAGAGAAGTGATGGCAGAGTTCTAGAGGATAAACAAGAAACTTCGGCTCACAAGCCATCTTTCAAGGCACGATATTCGCAATGAGTTTTTCATAATATCCAGGTGCATTGAACTTGTGATGGGAGCATCTATCGATGCATGATGCATGTATGAAGAGTCATTTGAGTAGGATGCAGATTGCATGTAAGAATATTGAAAAAAATCCTCAATTCCACACGGGACTATGAGCGTCTTGGGTCTGCGGAGTTGCAATGGCAGCATGCAAGCTATCTTTTTGCATATGCTCTTGAAGCACTTGATGTAACGGTGATCAAATTTGACTTGCGCCTCGACGGATTGATGCTTTGCGTCGATCCTATCTTTGAGGAGGTTTTCTACAATCTCGTCGATACTTCTATAAGTCATGGAAAGCGCGTGAAGACAATATTTGGGAGTTATTAAATGATAGGTACCAGACTTGTTGTGAGATATGATAATGATAGCGTCGGTATACCGCTAGATATGAAAGACAAGCTCTTCGAAAATACGGGAGATAAAGGACCGCTCCTCATCAGAGAAGTATTGACGATAACTGATATGGACATTAAGGAAATGGGCGAATGTGAAAAAGGGGTTGTATTTCTTATCCACGTCCCTCCTAGTCGTTTCAAAATAGACACATCGCGAATGCAGAGAAATGGATCAGAATTTCTCGACTTTATCAGATTGTTCTATAAAACATGTAAAGTTAATTCGAAGGAATTTATCAAATCACTTAACCAGCAAGATAAAGCGGAAATTCATATTATTCGCTCGATTCCTTTTGAATATCGTGCAGTATTTCTATCAAAGAGATCTGAGTCGAGACGAATGTGTTTCCTCAGCTTTATCCGCCACCGAGCTCAGCAGCCGAAATTGCCTTATCAATTTCCATTTTGAGCTCCTCTGGAATACCCCTGATGCCGACCTCGAGGAACCCCCTCACAATGATACCAACGGCTTCTGCCTCACTCAACCCCCTCGACATGATGTATTCTACTTGATCCTTTGCGATTTTTCCGACAGCGGCTTCGTGTGTCATCTCAACATCAGGAACGCTTGCCTCGAGCTCAGGAATCGCGATTTGAATACCCTTCTCGCTGAGAATGAGGCCTTTGCACTCAAGGTGTGCCCTGATCCCAGGTGCTTCTCCGACGAGTTTTCCCCTTGCAATCGATTTTCCGCCAGTAGTAATGCTCCTAGATACAATTTCTGCTCTCGCCCCTGTTGCCGATAGGATAACCTTTGAACCAATGTCGAGCTCCGAGCCTGGATGAGCGATTGCAACGGTATTGAAACGGCCAAAAGACTCTTTACCTCTGAGCACCGCTGTTGGGTACATTTGGACGGATTTTACGGGTTTGAGGCATACATAATTATTCACGTAGGTCGCACCCTCGTCAACCATCACAACGGTTCTCGGCCTCACTCCTATTTGTTCAGCCCAGTTGTGAATCATCGTAAATATGAGCTTCCCGCCCTTTTTAATGTAAAATTCAGAGATTCCGAGGTGCAATGCTCTTTCCACGCCGGGTTTCGCGGCGCAGCCAGTAATGACTTCTAGTTCCGCATCCTCTTCAACAATGACGATATTGTGCACCGTCTGCGCCGCATTCCTGCTTCCGAGAAGGAGGCATGTCTGCACTGGCATCACAGCTTTCTTTCCTTGCAGAGCTCTGATAAAATACCCATCGGCATTCTCAAGAAATGTCGTAGCGGTGTATTTGTCCGCATCGGGCTGAACTGCCTTCCAGTAGTATTCTTTTACCCAGTCATACTTCGCTAGCGCCTGTTGCGTCGACATGACCTCGACGTTTTCCTCTCTTTGAGACCTGTGAACGACGGCATTATCAAGCAGAAGAAAACTTCCAGACCTCCCCTCGCCTGTTGGAATTACGCCAGCATTCAAAAGGGTCTGTTTGATATCTCCGCCAAGATCTTCAAGATTGTCGGTTTCTGAGGCATTTTTCGGCGCGATATCGAACTCGTCTAGGTCAAAATCTTCACCGTATGGTGCCTTTTTCTTCCGCGCCACTTCGGCCCTCTTTTTCAATCCACTCGAATCATCTTGCATTTTACGCACTCCTCGTATCCCTTTCTTCTTATTTCCTGCAACAATTCTCTTGGATTTCCGGAGCAAAGGATTGTGCCGTTGCACATCACATATCCCCTGTCTGCCTCGATATAATCGAGTATCTGCCCTGTGTGCGTGATGATAAGCGCCGATTTACCGTCAAGAGATTTCTTCCCAGCACATTCAAGGGCTCCGCTCAGCAACATCCTTATCGCGTTGCCGACAACCTCGATACTCTCGAGGTCAACGCCAGATTCGGGCTCATCGAGCAGGTACAAACATGGATTTTGAGCCGTTAGCTGTAAGAGTTCAGACCTCTTTATCTCCCCTCCTGAAAATCCGACATTGACATCCCTGCTCAGAAAGTTTGACATGTTGAGAGTAGACGCCAAAGAGTCGACGTCGATTGAGTTTTTGCCGACGACGCGAACAAAATCACCCAGTTTGACTCCTACCAAGTTGGGAGGTCTCTGCATCATGATGCCGATCCCTCGTTTTGCCCTTTCGTGCATTGGCAAATGCGTGACATCTTCACCTTTGAAAATAATCTTTCCTTCTTTTACCTTGTACTGGCTATATCCCATAATCGTCATAAGAAGTGAAGACTTGCCAGATCCGTTCGGTCCAAAGAGTACGCTGGTATATCCCGACATGAGACTTAAATTAACATCTCTTAGTATGGTATGTCCTCCGACCTCCACGGTAAGATTTTGTATTTCAAGCATGCGGCTACCCCATATAGATCGTGGAGAGGAGGCATAAAGATTTAATTGTATCGCTGACTGCTGTATTGCCGATTTTAAATGCAAGCATGTAGTTTTTTCGCCGTATCGAGGAGCCTTTTAATTCGTTGTTTCATGCTCGTCTTATTTGATCATCATATTTCACTTCTTCTTTTAGTTCCTGTTTTAGCACCGCAAATCATCGAACTGTTTTTATCGTAGCGAATGAATCCTAGTGCTCGCAAAAGGGATGGGATTGCATAGTTGAACTCAGACGCATCATCTGGTAGCTCAATTGCCAGTCCGAAAAGAGGAGCCTTCAGATTCATATTGCTACTCAGTCTTATCGGTCTCTCAGCCGATGTAGTTTATGAAGGAGCAAGAAGCATCTCTGGGAATTATTTGGCATTTCTAGGAGCAGGTGCTGCGGCAATCGCCTTTATTATAGGATTTGGTGAACTCGTCGGCTATACTCCAAGACTGTTAACAGGCAGCATGGCTGATCGCACAGGCAGGCACTGGAGTTTTCTCTTCCTGGGTTATGGTATTAACGCTTTTGTTGTTCCGCTAATGGCATTATGCGGAAACTGGACTACTGCGGCAGTTCTCATAATACTCGAGAGGGCAAGTAAGGCAATAAGGGCGCCAGCGAGAGACGCTCTTCTCTCATACGCAGGCGTGGAGGTCGGTCGAGGATGGGCCTTCGGTCTCAATGAAGCAATAACCTCTATTGGGGCTGTATTGGGGCCCGTAATCGTCTCTATTGTCATGATGGTTCAGGGCGATTACCAAGACGCTTTTCTCGTTCTCATGCTACCAGGCGTCATCGCTGTCATTCTTCTCCTTTTTGCGTGGAAATATTACCCGTCTCCTAAAGAAATGGAAAGAAAAACGCCTAGTGCGTCGGAAAATTCGCTGCCAAGGATTTTTTGGATTTACGTCGTGGGCGCATGCTGTGTCGCCATTGCCTATATAGATTTTCCGTTCCTTTCGTATCACTTTGATAGAATCGATTCTGTTCCCACAGTGTTGATTCCCGTCTTCTATGCAACAGCCAATGTTATCGATGCGTTCGGAGCGCTTTTCATCGGCAAATTTTACGACACCGCGGGCATGATGGTTCTTATAATTATCACTTTGATTTCCTCATTATTCGTATGTTTCGTCTTCCTCGATAATACCTTTCTTGTTTTGCTTGGAGTAGCGCTTTGGGGATTGGGTGCAGCCTCCCAGGAGTCGATCATGCGGGCTATTATCGCTGATATGGTACCAGCGAATAAGAGGGCATCAGCTTTCGGCATCTTCAGCCTTCTCTTTGGCATTTGCTGGTTCATCGGAACTGCGGCGATGGGGGTTATTTATAATTCATCGATCATTGCTGTTATCGTTTTGTCAATCACCGTCCAGCTGATAGCAGTTTGTGTATTCGCGTATGTTATGTTTCTGTTGAAGGGTTATTCAGGAAACCAGAAGAATACATCTTGAAGCACGGACAAGCGATATGTTACCGCAGTTTAGAGTATTGCGCTTCACATCAGTACATTCTCTTGATAAGAGTGCTGTCAACTCATTCCAGTAGTGCAAGGCTGAGGATCAAAAGCACCCCTATGATGATTGAAATCATTTGAATGACTGACTTCTTAATATTCGTTTCCTTGTGCATTTCTGGAACAAGATCGCTGCCTGCGATGTAAATGAAGCCGCCCGCAGCAAGCGGCAGCATGATCGTCGTGTACCCGCTGACGGTTTCACCGAGAATAAGAGATGCTACTGCACCGGCAATGGCCATGGTTGCAGCCAGGAAATTGAACATCAGCGCTTTCCACTTAGAAAATCCCGCATATATCAGTATGCCGAAATCACCTATTTCCTGTGGAATTTCATGCAAAATAATGGCAATTGTTGTTGCCACACCAACTTCGAAACTCGCGAGATATGATACGCCGATAAGTACGCCATCAATGAGGTTGTGAATTCCGTCGGAAACAAGATTGATATATCCTACTGGCTTCTTGCATATTTCCTGAAACTCGCACGTGTGTTCATGTCGCCAGTGCAGGAATTTCTCGAGTACAAAAAAAGCGAATATGCCAACTATTATGTACACAGAAATCCAAGGCTCCATACCATAGGTCTCAAAAGTCTCTGGTATCAAATGTACGAAAGCGTCGGTAAAAAGGGCGCCAACTGCAAGACCAACTAAAACAAAAACTGAGGTCTTGAGCACTTTATCGTTCATGATAAGAAACAGTATCCCAATGATTGAAATGACACTTACAAGAACAACACTGGCAATTGCGTAAAGCCATGCGGACATGTTTTATCCCCTTTGGTACTTTCAACGGCTTGATTTTTGAACAGAGTTAGTCGTATTTTGCCTCATTGTTTATTAATTTTTTCTTAATTTATTATTAACAATTATAATTTACACGGACCAAATCAAATCATTCAGGAATCTTAAATATGATTAAGGCGCAGGATTCATTGACAGAAAATCAATGCGTTCCTGCTCATTCCCGGCTATGCTAATGATTCATGGATTTGGCGGAACTTGCGTGCATATTAGCAATTAATTTCAGCGTAATTGATGGTGAAGAAACATTTGTCGGGACTGCACGAAATTCACTAAATGTGCGCCTCATCTAATTCTTTCGACAATCTCGATAAATTCTCTCTCTGTCAGCAATCCTTTTTTGCGTATCGATAGGTTTTTCACCTCAGTAAGAATCTTTTTTGCGTCCTCTTCACTAATCTTGAACCCAAGTTTCTCTGCCCAGTAAATAACAGATGCGAGTCCGCTCTTCTTGCCCAATACGATCCTAGGGGGATTCTGCCCCACAAGTGTCCAGCGGTATGGAAACATGGTCAGGGGCCTTTCTTTACCTTCCAGCACTTTCCACCAGCCAGCAACAATTCCTGATTCAACGGTAAATAGTTCGTTTCCCACTATAGGCTTGTTTGAAGGCTTTCTCATACCGCTCGCCTTTTCCACAGCATCTGAAAGTTCCTTAAACCTTGAGAAATTGAGATTTATTTCCTGTCCGTAAAGGAGTTTCAAACACATCGCCGTTTCTTCAAAAGATGCATTTCCCGAGCGCTCACCAATACCGTTGACAGTCGTGTGTGCAACCTCAGCGCCTGCCTTTATAGCTGCAAGCGTATTTGCGACTGCGAGACCAAAGTCATTGTGAGTGTGCACCTCAATCGGCACCCTGAACTCGCTTTTAAGTATGGTCACGAGATCAGCTATTCCCTCAGGCGTAAGAACTCCAAAGGTATCGACGACATTCAATGAATCCATATGTCCCTCCTTTGCAACCGCACTTATGATTTCAAACGCCCAGCTCGCATCTGCCCTTGAAAGATCAATGCAAAAGAACGAGACATAAAGACCGTGATCGTGAGCATATGCTGTAGCTTCAGTGGCTAGCTTTTTGGCCCTTTCCACCGACCATTCATAAGCATCTCCTATGAGGTGTGCGCTCGATGGGATTTCCATAATCACACCGTCAACATCGCAATCGACCGAAGTCTCGACGTCTTCCTTCATGCATCGGGTAAATGCAAAGATCTCAGCCTCCAATCCAGCATTTGCAAGTAGCTTCACAGCCTTCCTATCATCTTCGGATACGAGAGGCATCCCTCCCTCGATCCTATCGATTCCCACCTCACTCATAAGAGAACCGATTCTAAGTTTCTCTTCGCTGGTAAAAACCACGCCAGGCTGCTGCTCACCGTCACGGAAGGTCGTGTCATGGAATTTTATTTTCGGAAACCTGATTTCGTTCCTGAAATTGTAATGGCTCACCCAATAGTCATCGGTTTTCCACTTCATCATCTCACAAATGTATCGTACGCACCTCCAACGCTAAAAGCCTATGGATTTACTCGTGTTTTCCACTTTGTCCCAGAGGCATTACTCAATGCACAATTGGTTAAAGTGGAAATGAATAAAACCACCTCAAGACTCAGCGGTCAAAATTAATGTATGTGTGATTTTCACCATGAAAAAGCCTTTATCCATTCGTCTCTTTGCTCACATGATCAATATTTCCTTATCTTCGCATCAGGAGGGATCTTGTGGAGAAGTGTGACGATCAAAGAAAGCACTGGGATGAGGTGTACAACACCAAGCCTGAGTACTTTGGAGAGTTACCTAGCGAGTTTGCAAGAAGATCTCTCGAAGTTTTGAAAAAGAATCATGCGCAGCGTATTATCGAGTTGGGGTGCGGTGAAGGCAGGGATACTCTGCTCTTCTTAAAGGAGGGACTTGAAGTTATCGCTCTTGATTATTCCCCTGTAGCGATTAATCATCTGTTTCATAAAGCCAGGTACATGGGCCTTGCAGAAAATCTTACAGTGATGGTTCATGACGCAAGAAACGGACTTCCCCTTCAACGTGAATGTGTTGATGGCGTCTACTCCCACATGTTTTTCACCATGCAACTGTTTGAAAGAGAATTGGATTTCATCTTTCAGGAGTGTCTCAGGGTGATGAAAAGAGGCGCTCTCAATATTTATTCAGTAAGGAATATCAATGACCCTCATTACGGAAAAGGAATTCACAGAGGAGAGGATATGTGGGAGAGCCCGCAGAAATTTGTTGTTCACTTCTTCTCACCTGAAAAAGTGAGGCGTCTCGCGAGGGGATACGAGCTTCTCTGCGTGAATGAGTTCGACGACCCCTCGCCGACATATACAAAAAAGCTTTACGAAGTCGTTTTGAGAAAGTTATGAACAGAACTTCTGATGCGATGCACGAAGCCCTACTTAGCTAAACCGATTCAAACAACTAGGTTCTTTAAAAAATAAAAAAAGAATGATTTTATGAATCGTTTCTCAGTTATTTCACTGCTTTCTGCCCTTTTTAGACAATGCGACTGCGGCGCCTATCACAATCCCCACTCCGACCAGACCCGCAACGATCCAGGCGTAAGGAATCGGTGCAGATGGGAGGAATGCAATGTCGATGGTGTGCTCAGAAAAGTGGGGGACATAGACGAGGAGGTACTGCACACCATCGGCTTCCAAATGATAGTAACTTGCATCAGAGTCTGCGCTTCCAGTCTTATCGAGAATGTCATCGAGATTTCCAGCTCTCGTCATCTCATTGTTGTCGAGGGTGACCCTTATTTGATTCGTCGTTGTAGCGGTTTCATTATCGATCGCGAAAAGGAACAGACGCCCCTCGTGATTCTCAGAAGATACTTGAATTCTCAGCCTGTTCTCCTCAGCTGATACCAATCGCATGGTATATCTGTGATCATATACCTGGGCATCATATACAGCATCGCCATTGTGCATCATCACTCTCATTTCCGCACTGATGCGACCGTGCATAATTGCGTTCATGATCTTCTCATGCAGAGCTAGTCCCGTTTGTTGGAAATACGGTCGCATTCTAAAGAAAACATGCATGTCGAAACCGCTGATCATCATGTGAGTTGCGTTATTGATTTCCGCAAGTTCAACGGTGCCATTAGCCACGCCTATGATAGCGGAAAAAGATTCAGTTGAAATCTTGTAAGTGGCATCAAGGCAAGAATCATCGCAGTTTACTTGCTCCACATCAAGGTCTTTAGCTAGTGCCATGGAGATATTACCTGATCCATTAACCAGGATGTGAAGCATGGCAGTGGGATTGTTATGTGCGATGATGCGGTGTAATTCGTCATTCGCCATGAAAATTGAGCCAACAACCTTGACATTGCCTGATGAGAAGTTCTGGATGTTTACCTCATCAAAGACCTGAAGCATCGAGCTGATGCCATTGCGCACTGAGTAGTTCGTGATTGTCCCATCGGATTCGTTGAATTTGAATGCGATGAAGTATCCCTCAATAGAGCCGTTTGCGTAATTGAGGGGACCAAAAATCTTGCGCTGTAGTCCCATCTGGCACATTGCCCTTATTCTTTCGTTGATCTGCTCCTGCGTCATGTGTTTACCGCTTTCGAATCCATAGTAGTAGTTTTGATTGCCTTGAGGAGGCTGTCCCGCTTGATTGCTGATAACGTCTGAAATCCCCAGAGCCTGCACACCTGTCATTGCGAGCGACGTCGCAATGAGGCAGGCAATCGCAGCGACGAAAGCGCTTTTTGCAAAGCCTATTCTCATTTTTCTCACCATGAGTAGTAGACTATAGGGGTGATTTGAAGAGATTTTTGGTTCAAGAATCGAACTCTTTCGGACAAGTATCGAACAGCATCTGCGTATATATTGAGAAGCATGGGAATTTTATGGTGCATCTACTTTCACGCTTTCCCTGCTCGGCCAATGTATATGGTGCCATCTTTGATATCATTGACTTTATCCAGTACGCGAATTCACCATGAAATATGGAATTTTCAAGTTACATTGAAAATGAATATATGCAATATCCGATTGATCGCACAAGAGTAGATTTGAGTGGGCATGATGCTGGCATGAGCCTACAGGACTGTTCTAGCGTTACGAAGCAATTCTCACTAATCCGGGGTCGACATTTTTATATTATCAACTGTTGAGTTAGGGTACGGCATCGAAAAAATAGTGATATAGCATGAAAGGCGAAACGAAAAATGTTGAAGATAATAAGATCAGAAGTGCTGTGATTGACAGATACAAAACTGTGGCGAGAAAAGGCAAGTCATGCTGCGACGCATCATCTGGTCCGAGAGAAATCATTAAGATCTATTCATCAGAAGAGTTATCATCAGTGCCTGATGACGTGAAGGAATCGAACTGTGCATGTGGCAATCCTGTAGCTATTGCGGAGCTCAAGGAGGGACAGGTCGTTCTTGATCTCGGAAGTGGTGCAGGTCTTGATGTCATTCTCGCCTCGCAAAAAGTAGGGGATTCTGGATTGGTCATCGGGGTAGATGCGACTGATGAGATGGTAGCAAAGGCAAACAAGGTCGCGAAAACACTTAGTCTCAAAAATGTAGAATTCAGGAAGGGGCTTATCGAAGATTTGCCAATCTCCGACAATTCGGTAGATGTCATCATCAGTAATTGTGTGATCAATCTTGTAACAGACAAGCAAAAAGTGTTTCGCGAAGCCTACAGAGTTCTTAAGCCAGGAGGAAAATTGGCAATTTCAGATAGAGTCTTGATCGGTGAATTACCTGAGGAGGCAAAATCGAATCTAGAGTTGTGGAGTGCGTGTGTTTCCGGTGCCATCGACGAGAACGAGTATTTAAACATGATTCGAGAGGCTGGATTTGTGAATGTTAAAGTAACTGACCGCCGTGTATACTCCATTGATGAAGCGAAGTCGCTTGCAAAGACGTTGATTGAAGAAGCAATCGAATCAGGCAAGTCTCCTCCAGATGAGCAATCGGCGGTGAAAGCGTTTTGTTCAATTGCGAATGATCATATCGTCGCATACAAACCCAAAATTACAGATAAGAAAGTTGCATTATGAGGCGATTAGTAAGCGAACTTCTGTCAACTGTTCAATTCGACTTTGTCTTTTCTCCCTATGCGCTATATCTCATCTCGCGGTAATCGTAAACAATGGTACTATGTGTCGTTTCTTAGCGGTTTCTCACGGATGCTCACGACGATCATTATAAATTCTATGATCATTTTTTGATTTCAAAATTGAAAAGGAATTTTATACTGTAATCTTTGTGGATTGAGTGAAATTTTTTGATCAAGCGATAGGATGTTGATGGCAAAGATATTTGATTAAATTACTTCGCCGAATTTACCGCCTTTGAGCAGTGCATCGATAAAGAATCGCTTCTTTTCCTCGCTATCGTATGAGATGTAACCGATGATGGGCTTATTAAACTGGCCTTTGTTTTGAAGGATCTCGATGATACCTACGCCACTCCCTTTCCCTTCAATAATTCTCAATTGAAGTTTCACGCTCTCACCTCATTTTGAAAGCGATATTATCGATCCATGCTTGCCGCCTTCTAGTATTGCGTCGATAAAGAATTTCTTCTCCTCCTCATTGTCGTATGTTATCAATCCTATCCTAGCTCTGCACGTGATTGTTCTCTGCTCCAGGACCTCAATCACACCCTTTCCTGTTGAGGGATCCTGAATCATCCTCAAATAGAGCTGCATAATTTACCTCCAATCGAATCCAGTTTGACGCATCCCTGGCAAATGCCTTTGGTGATCAATCGTTAAACAGGATATATAAGTTTGCTAGACATTCCTATAACGTAAATTCCTTAAAGCCAGAGGAGACTACCGTTTCCGAAATCCGAACGCCCAGAACGATAAACAGTTGATTGCGAAGAACAAATTATTAATCCCGATTCCTATTCGCTCTCGAGGTTCGATCTTCTCAAGGTGATTAGATGAAGGTAATTGCGTTCAATGGAAGCCCGAGGAAAAACGGCAATACATTCCAAGCACTACAGATAGTGCTTGAAGAGTTGAAGAATGAGGGAATCGAAACGGAACTTGTTCAAATTGGAAGCGAACGCATTGAGGGTTGCACAGCATGTATGGCCTGCGCCAAAAACAAGAATGAAAAATGCATCATTGAGACCGACAACATCAACAAATATATCGAAATGATCAAACAGGCCGATGGCATTATTTTGGGCTCACCTGTTTACTTTGGGTCTGTTACCTCTCAAAT
>JAWCLO010000010.1 GCA_038850735.1 Methanomassiliicoccales archaeon | reverse complement strand
ACACATAGACGGGTAGAACTCCCATCTCGAGAAGGTTTGCATTCCGATACAAAAGACCTGCCAGGTGAGAAGTAATTCTTCCTTTTGAATCAATTAGAGGCATCCCATTAGGTTGCCTGATAACTGAAAGGAATTGATAAATCGCATTATATGCATCTACCGCGATGTATTTTCCCGCAAGAGTTTCGAAGCTTGCTGAGGTCGATGGGACAATTTCAGAGAGATTGACTCCCACGCCAACACCCAATTCTATAATGAAGGGTTCGGAAATATATGTTTTGAAAAGAATAAGCGAGGAATGTGAAGATATCAAAGGGATGCATTGCTAAGCGGTGAACAATGAATTAAGAAAATAACTTGAGATATCGCCAATTTAAATCGAACCATATTCAAAGAGAATAAAAATCCATCTAATATTGAAAAAACTAACGAGAGAAATTTCATAAGCCTTAGTCTTTGGAATGCGGCAAGTAGAGAATCGCAAGTCCTGCCCCAATCCACGTAATTATCGCAATTATTACGCAAATGTTAGAGTCAAGGTAGATCGCCGCAACCAATAAAATCAATGGGAAAATAAGAGTCAAGAGGATCAGGAAACCTTTACTAGTAAATCCATTCAACATAATTCTCAATGTCGGATTGCAAGTCCTATTTATCTAGCTTTCTAATCAACTCCATGCTGTATGCCTAAGGTTAGAATCTCTGATTTGACATATTATTTTGACCAGGTTTTCCATAATCGAATTTCTTCCTTCATATCTTTAGAATTAAAAAGGGCGCTTCCTGCAGCTAAGACCGTCGCACCGGCTTCTATAACAATTGGGAAGGTATCTCTATTGATTCCTCCATCAACTTCTAGTTCGATCGAGCGATTTGAACTCTCAATGAGTGCGTTTATTCTCTTTAGTTTTGGAACAACTTCGTGAAGAAATTTCTGGCCAGCAAACCCTGGCTGGACAGTCATGACTAGAATGACATCGACAAGATCAAGATATGGTTCTATTAAATCATGTGGAGTGGAAGGATTCAGAGATAACCCAGCTTTTTTCCCCAATCTTCGAATATCCTTCAAGGTGCTCTCTGGATCCTTCGTTGCCTCAATATGCACGGTAATTACATCGGCTCCTGCGCCTGAAAATTCATTAATGAATCGTTCTGGTGAATTAATCATAAGGTGAACATCGAAGGGAAGGGTGCAAATTTGGCGAATAGCTTTAATTACGACAGGACCGATTGTTATATTCGGTACGAATTGACCATCCATCACATCTATATGAATCCAGTCTGCACCAGCATCCTGAACGCGCCTAAGCTCTATTTCTAAACACGAGAAATTTGCAGACAGAATCGATGGAGCTATTTTTACCATCCAGTGGTATATCTGCCTCGATATTAAAATATTTATTATAGGTTGTTTTTTGTTATCAAAAAAGAATTTCAATTACTTGGCAAATATACCGACGATGAGTATTGAAAATAGCATAGCGAGAAAGACGCAAGAAATTTGTGGAGTCGAAGGCTGCGAAAAGCTAGCAGAAAGATCTGTATCCTTGAAAATGGCAAAAAAAGCAGCCCTTTCATTGAAAGTTGAGAATCGAAGAATCCACCTTTGCAAAGATCACTATAAGGCATTCAAAAAAGCAACAAGAATTGATCGTGATCTCGAAAAGCTTGGTCGATGAAGTTCCCCTCGCGACAGAAATGATGGGACGTTCAGGAAAAAGTTAATTATTAGATTCGATACCTTCCCTCAATGAAAGCTTCTACAATTCAGATGCTGTCCAGTGCGGGGCTTTCGGCAGCATCCTTATTGATACCAAATCTCGCGAGAAATGAGTTTGGATCCACGAATGCCGAAATCGGTATCATTGTCGCCGCATACAATACATCAGTCTTTTTGTCCTCATACTTCTTCGGTAGAGCATCAGATGTTTATGGAAGGAGATTTGTCTTAGTATGCGGACTATTGCTTTCTTCAATAGCAACAGGGCTGCATGTCTTTGCAAATAGCACTTACTCCCTCATCATTATCAGAATAATAGTTGGAATTTGTGCTGGCATGTTCCCTTCGGCACTGATAGCATATGTGTATGAATCCGGCAAAAAGATAGGAAAATTCAGCGCATATGGCAGTCTTGGATTTGGGTTAGGAGTGTTTGTTGCCGGTTTCATTGGAGTCTATTACGAGATTTTTATTGCCAGTGCGGTACTTCTTGCAACAGCTTTTGCACTTTCATTATACTTGCCATTCGGAAAACAATCATTGCACAAAATACCACTCTTTCCAGCTTCCATACTCAAGAAAAACCTCCCTATCTGCGTGTCCGTAATGCTTAGGCACATTGGGGCAAACATGATATGGGTGACGTATCCCATATTTTTGGAGGATCTTGGAGCGGGCGCATTATTCATTGGCGCAATTTATGCAGTGAATTCAATAGGACAATTCATCTTCATGCAATTTTTGGATCGATACTCATCGCATTTACTCGTTGTTGCCGGTTTTATCCTCTCTGCAATTACATTTCCTTCTTATACGCTCGCAGTAGTTTACTGGCAGATCATTCCTGCGCAAATCACTCTTGCATCTGCATGGTCATGTCTCTATGTCGGCTCGCTCAAGTATGTGATGGAAAGAAATGAAGAAAGGGGAACGGTGACGGGGATCCTCCAATCATTTCTATCGATATCAGCAATTATAGGCGCTGTGCTTGGAGGTCTAATATCGTTCAAATACGGTTATCACGGTTCAATGTATTTTGCGACGATGCTTGCGGTTTCAGGGTTGATCGTATTTGTTTTCAGCAATCATCTGAAGCGATCTGCAAAGAATTAATTACGGCAACGCCATAGGGAGAAAGTTGTGCGAATCATATTTCTCGGTACAGCTGGCGGGCTGCCAACACCCAAGAGGAGTCTTCCTGCGACTGTATTGCAAGTGGGGCCAGAGATTATTTTATTTGATTGCGGTGAAGGCACGCAGAGACAGTTTATGTCGTCAAATTGTTCATTTGTGAAGGTGCGTAAGATATTCATCACCCATTTTCACGGAGATCACTTTCTTGGACTCCCTGGTCTTATCCAGTCAATGAGCTTTGTTGGTCGAGAAGAGCCGCTGAGAATTTTTGGACCTCCAGGTATTGAAGAAATAGTCGACATTACAGCAAATCTCGGATACTTCGATCCCAATTTTGATATCATTGCCAGAGAGGTAGCACCCGGCGAAACACTCTCGTTTGATGAATATGATATAAAAGCTATTGAAGTCGATCATTTAGTCCCATGTTATGGATATGTGTTGACAGAAAGGGCGCGTCGGGGACGGTTCATGGTGCAGAAGGCGAAATCTTTAGGTATTCCAGAAGGACCACTTTTTAGAGTTCTCCAAGAGGGTGAGTCTGTGATTGTTAATGGGAAGACTATAACCCCCGACATGGTTATGGGCCCCCCGAGAAAAGGATTGAAAATCTCGATTTCAGGTGATACAAAGCCTTGCGAA
Source organism: Methanomassiliicoccales archaeon (assembly GCA_038850735.1). NCBI lineage: Archaea > Methanobacteriati > Thermoplasmatota > Thermoplasmata > Methanomassiliicoccales > Methanomassiliicoccales archaeon. Next base: position 68,384 of record JAWCLO010000010.1, on the reverse strand, counting down.
GCCTTCGCAGATGCGGCACGCAATTCTGACATAATGATCCATGAGGCAACATTAGATTCCTCGTTAAAGTCAAAAGCATACGATTTTGGTCACTCAACCGCAAGTGATGCAGCTCTCGTCGCCCTTAAATCTGGAGCACGAGCTTTGTATTTAAATCATATAAGTAATAGATATGATAATGCAATGATTCTTGAAATGGAGGCGAGAAAGATATTTCCAAACAGTTATGTTTCGCATGATTTGATGGAAGTCTTCGTCAGACATTGTGAGTGATGTGCCACAATCTGGCCATTTAGAGATCCTTCAATCGACACTTGGGAAAATTTCTCTCATCAATAAGGGTTTCTCCTTCAACTTTAGGTTACTGCATTTCGCATGAGAAAAAAGAAAGTATTGATAGCATATTTTCGATCTAACAAAGGTGTTGCAAAAATGAATGAAATGACGCCAAGAGATAGAGTCTTATCGACGATTAACTTAAAAGAGCCAGATAGAATTCCAACCGATTTCGGAGGTGTTGTGTCAGGTATCGTCTTTGGCCCTCCGTATGGATATGAAGCTCTGTGCCGAGCTTTTGGGTTCTCTGATCCAGTTACACCACAGATTAATTCTAGGCTAAGTTGTGTTCAAAACATAGATGAACGCATTTTAAGGAAACTAGATGTCGACATCAGGCATCTAAGCATTGGCGGGAGGCCGCTTGAGAAACTTCCAAATGGTTTGTATAGAGATGCATGGGGTCTGATATTGAAATCCTCTGGCTTATACAAGAGCATTCCGGATGAAATAGCGCCTCTGAGGGACGCTAGGACAACAGAGGAAATTGAAAATTATCAGTATTGGCCTGATCCTCTTGACCCAGTCTTCACGAAAGGCAAGAGGAAGGAGGCAAAAGAACTTAGCGAAAAAACAGATTTTGCAGTGTTTGCACATCCGGGATACGCTGGAAGAATATTTCATATGTATGCAGGATTAAGAGGGTTCGACAAATGGCTGCTGGACATGAAGGTTGATCCAGACTTCTACCATGCTATGGCGACAAAGATCACTGATGTTGCGATCGAAGTGTCTAAAACCTTTTACAATGAGGTGGGAGATTTCATTGATGTTGCAGTCTATTATGATGATATGGGAACACAGACAGGTGGATTCTTGTCGATAAAGGACTACAGAGAATTTGTTAAACCATACACAGCTAGGTATGCAAAAGAAATAAAGAAAATAACGCGCGCGAAATTGTTTTATCATACCTGCGGGTCTGTCTATTCTTACATAGATGAATTTATTGAAATTGGTATAGATATTCTGAATCCGATACAGCCACTTGCCCGGAACATGTCGCCCGAAATTCTTAAAGAGAAATTTGGTTCAAGAATCTGCTTTCATGGTGGTATCGATGTTCAGAGATTACTACCTTTTGGAAAGACCGATGACGTAAAGAAAAATGTGAAGCGAATCGCCGAAATCTTGTCAAAACGCGGCGGTTGGATATGTGCCCCCGCTCACAACATACAACCAGATACTCCTCCCCAAAACGTTATTGCAATGTACGAAGCTGTAAAAGAATTTAACTTGCAACATGAATGATCAGAGGAGCTTTAATACATCTGAATCTGTTATGATGCCCGTAATTTTTCCTCGCTTGGCCACAAGTACAGCTTTCGAGAAAGACAATAACGACGTCACTATGTCCAAGGGTGTTTCTTCAGGCACAACTGGAAAGGCTTCATCCATGATCGATGATATCGGCTTTTCTGCAAGTTCTTTCATGTCAGTCCCTTCCTTAACAAGTCGCAAAATTCCTGATTCTGTAATACTTCCAACGGGAATTTCTCCTTCAAAGATAGGCAATTGAGAAAAGCCTCTTTCTCTCATTATCTCCGAGGCTTTCTTGACTTTATCATCACTATATACGCCAATTACATTCGGTGAAGCGACTTCTTTCGCAACTTTTCCTCTCCGCCTACTACGCATTTCTTCATAAAGAGCATTAAAAATCCTAGTCATGATTTCATAACTACCTGAAATAGTACCCCTTTCTATCTTCGCGATAGTAGATTGACTGACCTTTGAAAGAGCGGCTAGATCTGATTGTGTTAGATCAAGGGACTTTCGAAGTTTTTTTATTTCGGAAGAATCTGGAAATTTTAACATTTCTATTAGATATATCAATTATTCCTATTTGAATAATTATGTCAATCATGTATTTAAATATAGAATCAGGTTCGCCGTCAAGAAAATTAAACAAATCATAGGATGAAAAATCGTCCAACAGTTAATGTGCATCGAATATTAAGATCATAAGGAGGCATTTTATGGCACGAAACATCGTGGTGGAGAGAATCAACTACACGCCTATTCAGAGGCAAAGAGTTGAACTTGTTGAAAGAAAAGGTATTGGTCATCCAGATAGCATTGCAGACGGACTTGCGGAGTCGGTGAGTAGGGCATTATGCAAGCTATATATTGAACGGTATGGTAGAATACTTCACCATAATACTGATGAAACGCAGATAGTAGGCGGTCAGTCAGCTCCAAGATTTGGAGGTGGAGTCGTTCTGGAACCAATCTATATATTGCTAGTGGGCAGGGCCACTACTGAAGTTAATGGGGAGCGTTTGCCGATTAGACACACGGCAATCAAGGCAGCGTCTGATTACCTTAAAGAACACTTCCCCAATCTAGATGTGACTACAGATGTCATGTTGGATTGCATGATTGGGAAGGGTAGTGTAGATTTGACGAGCGTCTATGAAACGAAGAAACTCCTTGCAAATGACACCTCATTCGGAGTTGGCTATGCACCTTTGAGTGAGACTGAAAAGGTAGTACTCGAAACTGAGAAATTTATCAACGGGCCTGTGAAAAAGAGATTGAAGGAGACTGGAGAAGACGTCAAGGTCATGGCTTCGAGGGTCAATGGTAAAATCGTACTCACGATCGCGTGTGCAATGGTTGATAGATACATCGACGATCCCGATCATTACCAAAATGTCATTCAAGAGCTGACAGAAATGGTAGCAGATCATGCTGTAAAGTTTACATCAAATGAGATCGAAGTCAAGATTAATGCTGCAGATAATTACAAGGATGGGATTTATTACCTCACTGTTACTGGCCTATCTATGGAAAATGGAGACGATGGATCAGTTGGTCGTGGAAATCGGGTCAACGGACTTATAACGCCATATCGACCGATGAGCATGGAAGCATCCGCAGGAAAGAATCCAGTAACACATGTAGGAAAATTATATAACTTGCTCGCTAAACAGATCGCGGAAGAAATCGCCAATACGTGCGGTGACGATGTACTCGAAGCTCGGGTCAGACTGCTCTCTCAAATAGGTCGGCCAATCTTCGATCCGCAGACGGCTAGTATCCAATTAATAATAGCAAATAATGCAAACTTTGAAAAAATCAAAAGTGAAGCAGAGAGCATTACAGCTTATTGGCTTGACAACATAGGGCAAGTGACAGAAAAAATAGTAAATGGTCAATTACCTGTATTTTAACGTATGAAAATACTAGTGCCCGGAAAATATGGACCTATCCATCGTTTTACGGATTATCATGTCTATAAAACTCTTCAGATTCTGGCCAATAATGATCTGAAAGGTAGAAGGCAGCTTGCTAGGGAAATTGGTATAGGCGAAGGTAGCATGCGAACAATTATCGATCAGCTCAGAGAAAGAAAGCTTGTTGAGGTCAAAAGAAATGGAATAAAGATTACTGCAAAAGGCATCGATCTCCTAAAAAATATACCCATAGAACTTAAATCCGTTGAACCGACAGAAATCTCTATGGGACAATACGGAGTTGCTGTTAAGATTAAGGGAAAAAGCGAACAGATACGTACTGGAATCGAACAGCGAGATGCTGCATTAAAAGCAGGTGCCGATGGTGCAACCACAATTGTCTATAAAAACGGTAGATTGATAATCCCATCAGATTATGATTTGGACTCAGGAAAGCCAGATGTTGCGAAGCTCATTCGAAGCTTATTCGATCTTGATGAGGGTGATGTTATCATAGTGGGTAGATCTTCGGATCCTAAACTTGCGGAAAGAGGCGCACTAGCAGCTGCTTTCGATCTCCTCTAATGATTCATAACTATTCCTTTTTAAATAAACTGACTATTTTTCTAATAATATTATTTTTCGTACTTCAATGTAAATAACAAATAAATATTGGATCGCTTATTGGGTAAGGTGGGATGATATATCCCACAAGAATTAGCCAGATACGCAGGGAAATGGTGAAATTATGAAATGGCAGGTTGCTATCTTAGCAGGTATGATTGTTTTGGGATCAATGTTAGCAAATGCATATGCATATAATGATTTGGCTACAGATATTGATGAAATCGCTGTCCTTTTTGACTATGGCAATGGACGAGTGCAGTGGGTTGATTTATCGATAACTGATGATATGTCAGCATTTAATGCAACCGTTAAGGCAGCCGAAACACTTGGTATAAGCTTGGATTATATTCAATCAGAATATGGAATTTTTATATTGGGTATAAATGAAATAGAAAATAATTGGCCATTTGAATATTGGCATTTGTGGGTATGGAATTCAACCTGTGCAAATTGGCAATTATCTGCAACGGGTGCAGATGCGCTTCGAGTCGATGGATTGAAAGCAGTTGCATGGAGCTACGTGATGGACAGAATGGACTGGTCAACAACTCCTCCAGATGCAACTCCTGACAATCGCTATCCCTGGACGAGCTTCAGACATGATCTATTTAATACAGGAGAGAGTCAGGGTATTGCCTTATTAGAGGCCGAGAAAATATGGGAATTAAATCTTGAAAGCGGGGCGATTGACAGCAGTCTTATTGTCTCTGGAAACCGCATTTATGTAAGCACAGCTGGAGTATACAATTGGTCCGAATTTGAGTATGATTGCCTTCCACAGGTTTTCTGTCTAAATTTTTCTGGCGATATCCTGTGGAGATCAGAATTAAATGCATCAGGCTACCAGATCTCAACTCCTGTTGTTGCAGGTGATATGATCGTCGTGGCTTCGACTGATGGCCAAGTTTATTCTTTTAGTAAGAATGATGGATCTCTGATGTGGAAATCGAATATTTCCTATACTTATCTTGGAATTACATCATCTCCAATTTTTTATCGAAATCAAATCATTTTGGGCGGCGGTGATGGGACTGTTTACTCCTTTGCCGAAAATGGCTCCCTCCTGTGGTCCACAAAAATAGCATCATCAATATACTTCTCATCTCCTGCCGCCCGAAATGGAATCATCTACATAGGATCGGAAGATGGCAAATTGCATGCCATTTACGCTAATGGAACTGGTGAATTGTGGAATGCCACAATTGGCGGAAAAGTAAGATCAGCACCTGCGCTTACTGATGATATGATTATTGTGACTTATGCTGCTTATGAAGGTTTCGTTGCGGTAGATGGTGGGGTTGTAGCTCTTGCATACAATGGCGAAGAGCTGTGGAGAGTTGATGTCAATGCCACAACGGCCTCAGTCGCACTCTGCAACGAAGGAATTGTAGTTACTTCCTCTGATGGCATCTCGTTGATATCAATAGATGGCGCGCTCAAATGGAAAAAGGATTTACGAGCTCTGTTGAAGGGCTCGCCCTCCGTAGCAGGGAATATAATTTATGTTACGACATACAATGAAAGCGAAATCTATGCACTTGATCTGAATGGTGATGTTCTCTGGCAGATTCCTTTGGATCCGGTAGACTACTCTATGTGTTCTCCAACAATAACAGATACGATGGTACTTGTATCATCAGATAATGGGTACATCTATGCTTTCTCAACTCCATCTTCGCCAGAAAATGATGGAGCGAATGGAGAGCGATCGGATTTGTTACTCATAGTTGCTGCCGTAGTACTAGCGGTCATTGTTGTCATTGGAGCAGTACTCTTCATTCGATCAAGAAAGAAAGGTAAAGTGTGAAGATGAAATTAAAGCGCATAGTAATTTTTCTGGTTACTGCAACTATTGCAGTAACTCTCATATTTTCAGGCTGTACTGGCGAAGAAAATCAAGTAGAAAAGGTCTCAGCAACATTAATCATTGATTTTAATGGACCGGAAGGCAGTATAAATCCGGGAAATATCACCGTTTGGCGTACATCAATGAGCTACCCTGATCAGTGGCAAATCGCTGAAGTACATGAAAACAATGGAAGAACTGTTTGGATTTTTGAGAATATCACAGGAATTACCAATGTTCTAGAATTACTTGAAAGAGCAGCTGAAATAGGGGAATTCGCCGTGAATGGACGCAGATATCAATTACCTGAAGGGTATTTTATTGAAGCAATAGATGGAGTTCAGAACGAGAATCCTGGCCGCGGATGGCAGTATTATGTCAATGGCGAATATGCATTGAAGGCATGCGACAAATACAATTTGAGTGATGGGGATGTCGTCCTGTGGCTTTTTAAGGAAATGAATTCGGGATGGTAGACTGTATGATTTTTCCATACAAAGATGTTGACTCGAGAATTCATCGTTTAGATGCGAGGCCAAAATTGGTATTCGTCGTATCGGTTTTCGTTTTTTCGATCGTCTTTTCCGATATTCTCTATTTATTTGCCGTGCTCATGTTCACATTATTAGTTGCATACACTGCAAGAATATTGAGATCCGCTTTATCTATACTCAAATATGGCATTTATGTTGCGATCTTTGTGATGATATTCAATATAGTCATTTCTAGCGGATCGAAAGTTCTGATCTCATTCGGTCCCGTGACCATAACATTTGAATCAACTTTATTTGCGACTAGCATGTGCTTGAGGCTTTTTCTTGCAATGACTGCCTTTTCAATACTGGCATACGCGGTTCATCCCGATGAACTTTTACGTGTGTTATCAAGATTGGGTCACAAGACAACAACTAGTCTAGCACTTTCGCTGCGAACGTACCCAACAATTGCGGCAGATGCTTCCAACATCATTGACTCAATGAAATCTCGTGGGGTAGAGTTTGAAAAAGGGAGTTTCATCAAGAAAATTAAGTCGAGAACAGCGGTTGTGATGCCACTCATAATGAATTCTTTGGAAAGGTCGATATCCATTTCCGAAGCCATGGAAGCCAGAGGCTTTGGAACGACAAAGCGGACGTACTATGGTCGCAAGAGTACGACAAAGATTGAGAAGTTGATGATGATATCTTTTTCTATATCAGTAGTCTTGGGATTGATCCTTTTCATGCTCGGATATGGTAACACAGATTATCTAGCTGGTTCGATTGGTGACTATTCATATCATAATATAATCGGAGTGCTAGTGCTCTTCATTTTTCTGTCACCTATTTTTCTAGGCAAGAAGGGAGGCTAAAATGATTGAGTTCGAGAATGTTACATTTAGATATTCTGATTCAGATAAAATCGTTCTCAATGATATAAATCTCGAAATCAGCGAAGGTGAATTCGTTCTTCTGGTCGGCAAATCTGGATGCGGTAAATCAACTCTATGTAGATTGATCAATGGTCTCATACCACACTTCTATGGTGGATTTCTTTCTGGCAAAGTAACCATTGATGGAATCGATACAAGGAAAGTTCCACCTTCGATGCTTGCCGGTATTGTTGGAACTATCTTTCAAGATCCCGAAAATCAACTGGTTATGACGAATGTTGAAAACGAATTAGCATTTGGACTAGAAAATCTCGCGATACCCGAATGGGAGATAAAAGAAAGAATATCCCTTTTTTCTCAACAATTCAATTTAGATAATCTCTTGCGCAGATTCATTCCTGAGCTTTCTGGGGGCGAAAAACAAAGAGTAGCATTTGCTTCAATTCTTGCTATGAGCCCAAAATATCTTATATTAGACGAGCCGACGTCGCAACTGGATATGCAAAATGCAATTAATCTTCTTGAGGCATTGAGGCGATTAAACCGATTAAAAGGTATAACCATTATTCTTGTTGAGCATAGATTAGATAGGTGTATCGATTATGCTGATCGCGTTATCCTAATAAAAGATGGAGAAATAGCCTTTAATGGCGGAAAGAATGAATCATTACCCATTTTGATAAAGGAGAATCTCATGCGCACACTCTCGCCTAGAACCTGTTGCCACATAGGGAATCATGAAGAGAGCGTTCTTTCCGCTCATGATATTTGGTTTTCTTATGACAATTCAGTTATCCGCAATATTTCATTCATTCTCAGAGGAGTTGATTTCGAAGTCAAGAGTGGAGAGATTGTGGCGATCACAGGGGAAAATGGATGTGGCAAATCAACTCTTATGAAAATTCTTAATGGATTATTAAAACCACAGAAGGGCATAGTGAAGTTATTCGGCGAAGATATTTCAAATAAATCAACGGCGCAATTAGCTGCGAGCATTGGTTATCTTAGTCAAAATCCGAATGACTACTTAATTGAAAAGAATCTGCAAAAGGAATTGGAATTTACATTGACTAATCTGAACATTCCAAAAGAAGAATGGCAGGAAAGAATTGATTGGATACTCTCACTTCTTGATCTCGCTAGATATCGTATGATCTTTCCGAGAGACTTGAGTTGTGGTGAACGCGAGAGAGCTGCGCTGGCATCTATTCTTGTTTCGAAACCGAAAATTCTAATCCTTGACGAGCCTACACGCGGTCTCGATCAATCAAGCAAGGACATGCTTGGCAATCTATTAAGATCGCTTCAAAAGAAAAGCATCGCAATAATCATCGTTACGCATGACTACCGATTTATCATAGAAAACGCCACTAGGATTTTCAACTTGCGAAATGGAAAGCTTATCGAAATTTCCATCGATGAACTATATGCAACTATACCTCAAAGTCAGACTGTGGAACAGCAGGGAGGTGTATTTGCCTGACAAAGACTTTTGTAAAATACTTTTTGATGATATGTTCAGTAGTCGTACTCGTCATTCTTCTTGCCCTTACACTTTTCGATACCCAAGGTCTACGCTTTTACGCAACACTGCTAACTACGATATTCGTTTTCCTTCTTATCGTCATACTCTTCCTCAAATTTGAGGAATCCTCCATCTCTTCAAAAGAAGTTGCACTCATAGGTATTCTTGCGGCGGTAACTGCTGCGTCAAGAATCCCTTTTGCTGCATTGCCCAATATACAACCATGTACCTTTATTATCATGGCCACAGGTTTAGTCTTTGGTCCCCTTGCTGGTGTCATGGTCGGGAGTTTGACAGCGCTCGTCTCCAATATGTTTCTTGGTCAGGGACCATGGACATTGTGGCAAATGGCAGGATGGGGATTAGTAGGATTTATCGCTGGTATAATTGGAATGAGGTTTCCAAACCTTGGCATAAAAGGTCTTGCAGTACTTGGAGTGGTGTTTGGATTACTTTACAACATATTGCTTGATTTTAGTAGTTGGATTTGGTTGTATGGTCTCGATGCAACGAAATTCCTGCTTGTATTTTCGATGGGTCTTCCTTTTGGCATTCTGCATTCTGTTGGCAATATGATCTTTTCTATTACGCTTGGAAGTCCTTTGCTTTTTGTATTGAGAAGGTTTAAGAAAAGATTTAGGGTAACTATTGTCCAGGGCAAAAACATTGAGAATAGTATCGATCTTTTTAAGATCGCTGATGAAAAAATTGTTAGAAGAGACACTTTGAATTCGTCGGTTAATCCAAATCATCGCGAACGAGACTGGGATGCAAAATAATTTTGCACTACAACGATTTTACTAGATGGACGTCTTTCTTCCTATAACTTTTTTTAATGTCTTATGCACTCGTACTTCTCTATTTTCGCTCATCGGAGGCTTTTCTCAAGTTTTCACATTCCTATTAAGGCGATCGAACTGTCGCTCGTGCTAAATAATTGCTCTATTAGTCATTAGAATTATGCTATTGCAGAAAATTTTGTCATTCGTTTGTATTCACACATCTATCTGATCGAAACCTTATGATCTCCATTTCCTTCCCTAAAGGGCAAAATTATTAATTATTTTTCAATGCGCGCATTGGTTCATTTTTTTCTTCTATTGAAAGTTATTGCCATTCTATCTTGCAATGAGTGGCTTTTCTTGAATTTCTTAAAATTTTATAGAAAGTGCTAATTCATATGAATCATGTCGAATACCATCGTGCTGTTGCAGGATTTTGTAATAAAACTTTTATGCAAACGACGTTGAATTTTTATCTTGATATAATGTAAAAAAACTCTAAATGGAACCGCAGTCTCAGAAATCAACTCTCCAAGCTCATGCATATTTGTTATACGAAATCAATTCGTCAAGATTCTTGCTTTCGTTCTTTTCTCCTTCTTCCGCAGGATAACCAAGCGGAGTAATCACAACAATCCTTGCCTCTGAAGGTATACCAATTGCTTCTGCGACTTTTTCTTCCTTAAATGAAGTTATAAGACATGTTCCCAATCCTTCTGCAGTTGCCGCCAGCATCAGCTGATTCATGGCCATAGCTACGTCAACGGGATAACTGTTCATGTAACCGCCCAGCATAGGATATGCTTCATCGGGAAGCCCGCATGCAACTATAACAAGTGGGGCTTCAGCAATACATTTTTGATTATTACAAGCTGACACTAACTTCCTTTTGATATCTTCATCGGAAACCAACACTAGTTTCCAAGGTTGAAAGTTTTCGACCGTAGGTGCAAGCCTTGCGGCATTGAGAACTTTCTTCAAAACATTTTCTGGTATGGGATCCCTTCTAAACTTGCGTACGCATCTTCTTGCTCTAATTGCATCAAATACATCCACAGGAAATCACTCCATCAAGTCCTAGAACTCGTCTTCTCACTTGTTGATCTCATTTTAGTTTCCAGATTCAAAATCATCATAATAAATGTCAAGAAAAACAAAACTAGATTCCATGATCGATCAAAGATCGCCTCCGAATCTTGTTGCGTATTCTGCGCAAACACCAAGGCGGCAAATTGCTCTAAAAAATAATAATTTTTTCTACAATTAAGTATCGAAACCATTTTTAAACATTTGATTTAGAATAGATGTGTCAACTCGCCTGTAAAATTTTTTATTGATGACTTCAATTTAAAATAAGCCAAAGAATTAAAAAGAAGAATTAATTGAATTTCGATTTCGTCATCATCATATGCGATCATCAATGTCTAGTAGTCTCCGGTGCAATCCGTAGGGTTTTACTACTATTCACGGTCTCCCAGTTATCGAGTATCATCGGAATTACTCTATCTGCCATCCCTTCTAGCGTTTCAATGCCCGTAACTGCTGTTGCTTTTTCCGAAAGCGAAACAATATCGTCTCTGCTGAGATACTGCAATTTGAATTTTCTTGAACCCGCCATTAGTTGCTTCAAACCTTCTCCGAGACGATCAACAAAATACGTATACAGGCCGACAGCTCCCCATGGTATGTCTTTTCCCAATTTTTGATTTGGATATTTCGCTTCTATGTCATGAGCCGCGATGAAGAAGTTCTCAGGAGAGTCTCCATATTCATCAACAAAACTTCTTGGCAATTTCTTCGATTCGGCGAGACGAGTGAAGTAATTCGACTTCATTACAGCTAAGAGCGGTGCACGTGCCATTGCGATAGCCTTGATCACAGGACCATCTCCAAAATTACTCATAGCGATCGCTTTGAAGATCTGCGTTTCGTTGACGAACCCTCCAGCAATCGCAATATCAGGTATGAATTTTCCCCTTTCTTTTAGTATTTGAACGCATTTCAAAACCTGTGCCTCGAGATGGATCGTCGGTGTACTTGATTCATTCATCATAGGAACAGGACTCATACCCGTTCCTCCTCCAGCACCATCAAATGTGATGAGATCAATCTTCGCCTCAGACGCCGCCATCATTGTGAATGCGACGACTTCTGGCCTGTAAGCACCTGTTTTAAGGAATACATATTTCGCGCCTCTTTCTCGAAGCTTTTCAACATCCTCTATGAAAGTTCTGGCATCTGGAAATCCTACTCTGCTATGTCTCTCGAACGTCTTGAACGCGCCAGCCTTGAACGCTTCCTGGACGTTTTTGTCCTCTGGATCTGGCACAACAATATATCCACGTCTTTTTAGCTCTATCGCTCGTTCAATCGAAGTGAGTCTTACCTCCCCACCAATTGATTTTGCTCCTTGGCCCCATTTTCTCTCGATTATGTTAACCTCAAGTTTCGATAAGGCGTAATCATCTACTCCGCCACGCTGATCCTCCACATTCGTTTGCACTGCGATGTCTCCATGCTTGCCATCCCATAATTCCCTATAGGCCCGGATTCTACTACTCAAATCTGGAGAATTTACAACCCTGCCATTAGAATATTTGGCATCAGGATCCATGCCACAAACATTTTCTCCGATCACAAGTATTGTTCCTGCAATCGCCGCTCCTTTTGCCAACCCATCCCAGTTCCTCTTTGCAACTGCCGTCGATCCGAGTCCAGCAACAGTCACAGGAATTTTCAGTTTTATAGGCTTACTCGATTTTGTAGCCACACTTGTCGTGATATCAGCATTTTCGAAAAATGCCTTGTCAGGAATAGGTTCAATTCCCCACGCACCTATCAATTCAGAGAGTATCTGGAAATGCGACCAATCCAACATAAAATCCTTATTAGAGGCGGCTGTACTTACGCCAAAATATTCTGGACTGGGATAAAGTACTTCGCGACCTCTGAACGCAGATTTTCCGACTTCGCATAATGTTTGACATTCCTCGATGCATAATGGACACATTCCGCTAAGCGGACTCACATCTGATACTCGGGTTTTCGTACCCGTTGTTGATCTTGCATTTTCGATAACGGCCATTTAATACCTCCTTATTGATTGCAATGCCATGTATTAGCATGTCAATATGTCTGTTCGGAAATATCATTGAATTATTTGTAATTTTTGAAAAGAAGAAATTAAATCTACTGTTATATTAGCTGAAAAAACGCGGTATTTTTGAAGATATTCGAAAAATAGCATGAAAATATCGAAATAATAATTCAATAATTTTGAAACCATTTCACTTTCGATTAATTGAGACTTTATTGAGTCTTGAGCAATAATAAGCATGAAATAAAGCGATTTGGATTATTTGGCGGTAATTAAAATGCCAATCTCAACGGTGCCAGAGTTTGGATGGCTACCTACCAAAAGAACTTGCTCCTGCGAAGCAAAACGGTTGAATTGCCTTAGTCGTAATGAAATGGCAGAGCTCAGCTCTACAGTTCTGAATATAAATAAACGACACATATGGAGGGATGAACATCCTGCAAGATTTATTCCTGATTTGCCAGAAAGATACATCAAATTGTTTTCGCACAAAGGCGAAACTGTGCTCGATCCTTTTTGCGGATCGGGCACGACTAATGTTGTTGCAGCTTATAATGAAAGAAACAGTATAGGAATTGATGTCAACCCATATTCCTTTGAAATTGCGGTGAAACGAATCCAGGAAACACTCAGAAGTGCTTCTCTAAAAACCACCCATATGGTTCTTCAAGGAGATTGCCGAGAGGTCATGGGCAAGATGCCAAATGAATGTATAGATTTGATCATCACATCGCCGCCGTATTTTGACGTCGTAGATTATAAGCATGACCATCCCCAGCAACTGGGCAATATTCACGAATACGAGCAATTTTTGAACGAAATGAAAAAGGCATTTAAAGAAATGTTTCGAGTCTTAAAATTCGGAAAATACGCAGTGGTAAACACTCAAGATCTTTTCAAGAAAGACGCTAAGTGTCCGATTCATTCTGATTACATTCAAATCGCAAAGAAAATCGGGTTTGAAATAATCAATGTTAATATTTACATTCTAAATTATAGCACTGGTGGAAGGCTTGTATATGGTTATCCAGTCTCATACTATCCAAAAAACGATCATGAATACATCCTTATTTTCAAAAAAGAATAAAAATTTTTTCTGAATTTTGCGGAAAGATTCTTCTGATTTATCTTCTCGCCCCAAAAATTTTATATATAGCAACTCAGGACTTCGATCAAATTTTTATGAAAATGAATTGGAAGGTATTAAGTTCATTTTTGATAATAGAGATTTATTGCTGAAATACCAAGCTGGCCCGAGGCTCCTTTATCTTTGGAGCCGATCAAAGATCATTAAATTTCCAATTGAATAATTCCATTGATTAGGCTCTACTATCACGCAGAACAATCGCATATTCTGCTATAATCAGATATGTTTAATTTATACATTTGACGATTGAAACCTAGTAGAACGCGACGAAATAATTATGAGAATATGCATCATGACTTCTTTTTGCACATGACTAATGGATATTTGAAAGCAAAATGGGAATGGCTCAAAAACGTGTTTCGCTTCACATATAGCCTTCCTTTCGTACTTGCATCAGTTACTGGCGTATCTATAGCGTATATGTACCAAAATGATCTTATGGTAGGCCTTTTTATTGTCTTGGATGTTTTTATTCTGTCCTTGTTTGTTAATCTATCAAACGATTATTTTGATCACAAAAGTGGGGCCGATTCACGGAGATTCTTCTCTAGCAATAAGGAATTTGAGAAAAAGGCCAGGGAAATTCTCAATCCCAAGTTATATTGGTCTGGCAATGCATTTGATCTTGGAATTATAACAGAATCTCAAGGAAAATTTATAATGGCGATGCTCGCAAGCTTCGCGATTCTCCTTTCGATTCCTATTATCATCAAAGGCGGAATAATTGTAATAGTGCTGGGTTTGGTTGCTTTTTTTCTGAGTTATTTCTATACAGCCCCGCCATTGAATCTTGGTGCGCGTGGGCTTGGAGAAGTCGATGTATTCCTGTCTTTTTTTATGATTTCCTTCTTTTCTTTTTTCGTCCTAACCAGCAGCCTTAGTGAGGACGCATTTCTCGTTGCCATCTCAATTGGCTTATTAATGATGACAATGCGAATAGTTGATGAAATGAATGGATATGAAGCGCACGTAAACGCTGGGGAGAGGGATCTATGCGTTAGGTTAGGCCTTAAAAGAACATCAAAGATTGTGATTCTGATGATGGTTGCAGTCTACTGCACTTCCATATTCCTGGCTATTCATATTCATCTCATTTATACCATAACACTCATCACAATTCCGATCTCAGTAAAAATAGCGAAGACATTATTTGATCGCAATGACCCATACAGATTTGTCCGTCCTGCCCTTTTCATGTTCGTACTATCCTTCTCATATCAGTTGCTTCTTATCATTGCGTCGATAGCGCGAATCTTCCTGACATCTGGATGATCGTTTCCATGTTCCCTCTGGTAATTAACCGATATTCTCTCACTGCATTGAATCCGCATTGTTTGCAGGACTCTGTTCCGCGAAGCGGACAGCCAAAGTGTTTTGAATCGTCTGGCAGAACGAATGCGGAAAGCCAGTAGGGGCATTTTTCCGAGTAATCTTCTTCAAGGAGCTCTCTAAGTGCCTTTGCAGTATTAAGCACAGAGTATCCTTGCTTCTTCATTTCGATGACCAGGTTCACCACCTTTCTTTTTTCTTCAAAATCTAAAGCAAGTGAATTAGGAGGGGGTGTTAAGAAGTTGATCATGATTCCTTTGATTTTTGGGTTTCGTTCAACTAGTTTAATTGTTTCCTCAACAGCATCTTTGTTAATCTTATTAACGACCATATTTGCAAAAATATTCGGATGAGCTATCTCTTCAAGATTTTTCATAAGCGCACTATACGCACCAGATCCACGAATGGTATCGTGGATTTCTTCCGGGCCGTCGATACTGATAGAGATAACATCACTTTCACCAATGATTCTTCGTGTCCCATTTGTTGTATAGCCAATGACAAAATACCCTATTTCTTTTCCAACTGCGATTAAATCACTTAATGTCTTATTACCATCTCTCCAAAGAGTTGGTTCCCCGCCTTCAAAAAAAAGAATTCTAGCGCCTGCCTCGTAAAATTTTTTCATTTCTACTACTGCGGTGTCAAAGGACATTGATATTGGACCGGTAAGTTTATCGAGGTGTGCAGCAATGCTGCAGTGCTTACATCTCAAATTGCATTCATAATTAATCAGCATGGTATTGACTAGTGGATCTCTGGTTCCAGCCATTACCTTTGAAAGCCATAAAGCATAATAGAAAAACTGATGAAATTTACCGCTTCTTTTCATATTTGTTAGCAAACCTGCAAAGCATATTTAAATTATGCATTTAACTCGGGGGTGATTACACATATATCGTCACTGCTCATTTTTGCTAAATGTATACTTTATAAAGACAAGTCATTAATGAGATCTTAGGAACTATGTGAGATCCATGTATACCTCTTATTGTTTAAAATGGATCTTGATATCTTCAAAAAGTTTGTGATTTACTTGGCTCTAGATGTGTATAGCCATTACAATACCCCATTTTTTGAAGGGACCTCTGAATTTTTCACAATCATATTATCATATTAAGTATGAAAACTTTCAAATTTCATTCATCGTCACGACAATGAAAACCGATAAATCATATATTTCTCAGTACCCAGATTTCATTTTTTCAATTCAGAGGTAGATTATTTACACATTTGCCGATTTGTAATCGAGTTCGAATTTTGTTTTTGCCTCTCTCATCCTGAGTACTTATCTTATTGGAATTCAATATAGAGTCGTCTATTTGGCATATCGCATTCCTGAAATGCATAGAAGCAACTAAATCTCATTTTTGATGAGAAGGTGAACTATAGCATCAAATACCCCAAGCACAATTTATATGAACGATGAATATAGGAACAATCCTCGCACTAGCTTTTGTTGTCATTGGAATCATCATGCTAATCATAGAGGCAGCATATCCAGGTTCGTTTATACTTGTCCCAGCGACTGTCCTTATTGTTTTGGGCGGAATCGGTCTCATTTCTCCGGCGTGGTTGCTTAGCTGGTGGGCGCCAGTTGCAGCAGTCATCGTTTTAATCCCAACCACATTAATAACAATAAAATTATACCAAAGACTGGCACCGCCTGTTCCCCCAGAGACAACGGTAGCGGCATCCTTAGTTGGCGAAATTGGCATCGTAGTAAGAGAAGTGGCTCCAGATAGCCTTAAGGGGAAAGTAAGAATTCAGAATGATATCTGGAGTGCAACTTCTTCCAAGACCATACCAGTCGGGAAGCGTGTGATTGTAAAAAGTAGCGAAGGGGTGCATGTTTTCGTAGAAGAAATAGATGAAGCAAGCTTAGAAAAAGAAAGAAGAATGGAGGAAAGAAAGGTAGGCCCCTAAAAAAGGGATGATGGATTTGTTGAAGTATGATAGATATCATGATGAGATGTTGAGAAGAGGTGGCTAAAATGGATGTTATGGAAGCGGTTATACTTGCATTATTGCTGCTGGCAATCTTCACTGCAATAGGTATTCTCGCAAGTGGTATCAAAATTGTAAGACCATATGAACAAGCCATTTATATGAGATTAGGCAGATTTGTGAGAGTTCTCAATCAAGGTTTCAATTATGTAACCCCGCTGATAAATGAAGTTGTTAAAATTGATCTAAGAACACAAGTGCTTGATGTCCCTCGACAGGAGGTTATTACGAAAGACAATTCCCCGACGAATGTAGATGCCATCATTTATATTAAGGTAATAGATCCCACCAAGGCATTTTTCCAAGTAACCAATTACAGAACTGCAACTATATATCTTGCACAGACGACCCTCAGATCAATAATTGGGGACATGGAACTCGATGAAATACTATCCAACAGAGAGAAGATCAATCTCCATTTAAGAGATGTACTGGATGAGGCCACCGATAAATGGGGTGTAAAAGTAGAAGCGGTAGAAATCAGAGAAGTCGATCCCGCTGGAAAAGTAAAGGAGGCTATGGAAGAGCAGACCTCGGCCGAAAGGTTACGCAGAGCAGCAATACTGAAAGCTGACGGACAAAAGAAAGCAGCAATCCTTAATGCGGAAGGAGAGAAGAGGGCCCGAATATTGCAAGCCGAAGGAATCAGGCAGGCAAAGATTCTCGAGGCTGAAGGAGAAAGGCTAGCAACAATCTTGAGAAGCCAAGGTGAAGCTCAGAAACTTAGAATTCTTTCTCTTGGTGCGACACCCCTTGATTCAAAGGCACTAACTGTTCTATCTTTGGAAACGCTTAAGGCACTTGGAAGTGGGCCAGCAACAAAGTTCATTTTGCCCTTCGAATTGACGAGATTAGTTGAGGGCGCGAGTGAATACCTTGGAATCGCCAGACAAACTCCACCCAGAGAGGTAACAAAAATCGAGGATGTTGAAAAGGCTGTTGGAAAAGTTGACGAGATTCTTGGGCCAATCCCCACACAGGAAGAGCTGAAGAGAGATCTGCAGTCACTGGAAGAGTTGATGGAAAAAGAGAAAAAGGAAGTCGAATCAATCGCGGACGCAACGAAGAAGGAAAGATCAAGGAGCGTTCCAGTCGATTGATCTTGGTTTCAGAAACAAACCTAGGAGAACTACCTAGATTGTAGATTCATGTGGCAAAGAAATAGAAAAACGAATAAGCGTTTCATAAATTCGATAGGGTTAGGACGCTACACACTAGGTGCATTGTCTCAATTGCCCTTCTTATAGCCTCCTAATCCTCTCTAAGATGGCCGATGACAGGAAATCGTTCGAGTACATCCTCATCATGGGGTGCATCGCCGATTTCTTTCGTAAGATCCATACCCGCATAATGTTCAAATTGATGTTCGCCGTCTTCCCACAATGTGCTCTTAGAAACATCATATACTTTCCCCTTAACAGCGATGTAGGCTGGCCTGCCGTCTTTCCCATCAAATTGTCTCAATTCTTCTCTCGTGAAGATCTTCATAGTTTTTTCTATGGAGTCCTAGATTCATAAAATTATTGCGAGAATATTTCGATAAGCTGCATTATTGTGAAATAAAAAATGAAAGAAGCGGAGCGAAATTCCAAAGATTTTAATGAGGATATGCATGAAAGTCGCAGAGGGAGATTTAACATAGGCCCCTCTTAAATCCCAAAAAACCATTATCGTAATGGCAAGTTTGGGGCAAGCACTTCTATTAGAAGCATGATTTTAAATGAAGTGGCAGCAGGTTTTATTGAAATTATAATAAATAGATTGTAAACAAAGGAATTCTGAGGGAGATAAATAAGCGATAAAAATTTCACTAGATGTCAATATTAAACGCTATTCTGACAAAGTAGCCAACAAGAAAAGAAAAGAGTGCAACTCCAAGGCTCAACCCCGCCATCTCAAGAAATCGGCTTTTGAATGGCAAGTCCTTTGCGATGGATATATAGTATGTAAATGCGACAATTACAAGAATTGAGACAGCAATTGTCAACAGTAAAGCCCAAAAGACATTATCGATCATGAAGAATGGGATTATTAATGCAATTACTGTGAAAATGTATGCGGCTGTTGTGTAACCCGATGCTTTCTTAGGATTTTTATTTCCCGTCTCCGCCCTTGTAGAAAGATATTCAGAAACACCCATCGATAGTGCTGCTGAAATACCTGTTATCAATCCAGCCATCGCTATTAAATTAGCGCTTTGAAATGCAAAAGTAAATCCCGCTAGACTACCAGTAAGTTCAACAAGTGCATCATTTAGCCCAAGGATTATCGAACCAGTATATTTCAAACGCTCTTCATTTATCAATGAAAGAAGTAGATTTTCATGCCGATCTTCATCATCGACCATCTTCTTGATCTCTTCGATTGATACTGATAGCTTGTTATACATTTCCTCCGCCTTGGTCTCATTTTTTTCCATTAGTTTTAGAGTAAATGTGAGACCAAGAAAATTTGCGAGGATAAGATAGCCAAAGATTATGAGTCTTCTTGGGGGAACATCCTTTCTGGTTAAACTTCTCAAAATGCCATAGTGTTGTTTTTCATCTCTTGAAAGACGCTGAAGTATTTCAGAATTTTCTTCCATTTTTGATTTTCTTCTCAGCAATTCATATACATAATGTTCAGTAATCTCGTTCCTCTGCGCATTTACAAGCATCTGATGTATTGAGCGTTGGTGCAGACTTTTGTTGATCATCTTATTGGTGCAGATTTAGATTGACCATTTCATATACATTTCTATTATTAATTCAAGCGTTAGAATTAAATGTCACCCGCGTTCATCGCTATTACGTTCTTTGGCAGAATTTTCCTTCAGGATCTTTTTCAATCTTATTTTAATGGATTGAGCGTGTCCTTCTAAACCCTCTGATAGGGCGAGCTCTTCGACAATAGGAGCAAGAACTTTGAGACCGTCTATTGAAAGTTTCTGAACAAAAGATATTTTGCAGAAATCCAGGACGCTAAGACCCGAATAAACTTTCGCATAACCAGCAGTTGGCAGCACATGGTTCGGTCCAGTTGCGTAATCTCCACATGCGACAGGCGTGTACGGTCCGGTGAAAATGGATCCAGCATTTCTTACACCGTCCGCAATTTTCAAAGGCTCTCTCGTCTGAATTGACAAATGCTCAGGTGCGACCTTATCTATTATAGATATAGCTTCGGACACACTTCTTGCTCGTACGAGACCAAAATTTTGCATGGATCTAAGCAAAATATCTCGTCTCACTGATGATTGCATCATTTGCGAAATCGCTTTAAGAACCATTTCTGAAATTTCATCGTTCATCGATATGAGCATGCACATTGCATGAGCATCGTGTTCAGCCTGAGCGAGTAAATCCGCTGCAACAAATTCTGGATCCGCACTTTCATCTGCGACAATTACGAGGTCGCTTGGACCTGCGGGAAAGTCAATTCTAATGCGATCCGCGAGATGATGTTTTGCAGCAGCCACATACAGATTTCCTGGTCCGACGATTTTTCTTACTCCCTTGATGCTTTCGGTTCCAAATGCCATTGCCGCAATAGCTTGAGCGCCGCCGATTGAATAAACTTCCTCAGCTCCTGCGATTTCGATTGCTGCCAACGTGGTATTGTTGATGGGCGGTGGCGTACAGCAGCAGATCTCATTTACACCTGCAACCCTTGCAGGAACAATACACATTAAAGCTGTTGATGGATAAGATGCTCTTCCACCAGGAATATAAACTCCCACACGATCGATTGGGGTGACGCGAATCCCCGCTGAGATTCCCTTATCGATCTCCTCAATCCAATTTAGTCTTTCCATCTGCATCATATGAAACCGTTCAATGCGCGTCTTTGCAATTTCTAATGCTTTTCTTAATGAATCTGGAATGTCATGAAGCGCTTTTCGCAGATTTTCTTTTTCGATTTTTAACGATGACAATTTAATTCCATCAAATTTTTCGGTCAACTCAATTAGAGCAGCATCACCCCTAATCCTCACTTTTTCAATAATATCACTTACTCCATCCATTACCTGGTCAAGATTTTGAGATCTTCTTTTCAGCCAGTCATCAAGACCTATAGGTCTAATTTCATAAGGCATATCAGGTTCATGTCAGTGGTTATTATTTTAATATTTTTCATCGAAAAAGACTTGATACTTGATGTTGAATACGAATCAACAACCAGACAAGCATGGTACCTATACAAAATGGCGCCCGGAAAATTACACTTCAATGGCATTTCAAACAATGATCATTAATTGCTAGAAAGTTTCGATGCTGCGTGGCTACGCTGGCGGTAATTCTCCTCATCATTCTAGTTTATTCTCGACTGTACTAAGATTTTCGATCTATCATTACCAATTTTCAATGGTTTTCTGATTTCTAAGAATAATCTTGAAAATCGGAATCTTGATCTTTCATCCGCAAAAAAACTTTATAGGGCGATTCTTTTAATGGCGCCGGAGGTTCTCGCATGGTAGCAAAAATCAATGCAGATGAATGCGTCGGATGCGGTGCATGCGCCGACGTATGCCCTCAAGAGTGCATAGAAGTCGAGGAGATCGCAGTTGTTGATGAGTCAAAGTGCCTGGATTGTGGTTCGTGTGCGGATGAATGTCCCAATAGTTGCATAACCATTGTGAAGAATTGATTGATTAAATATCTGCTTATAAAATCCGGCTCCTGATGAGTACTATGAATTGAAATAGTTATTGTAATAAATCATTCTTTGTTTTTTATTTAGTGCCTAGACAATAGATAGTTTATTTGTTGTGATCTATCTTCGTGTACTATTTGAATACCAAACTCATATCGGGTTGCGATGTCCGATGCAGACTTTCTTATCCTCGCAATCCTGGTTCTCGCCGCAGTTTTGCCTTCCGTGATTTTCTTATCGTGGTTTAGATCGACGGGCTACGGTAAAAAAGAGTCATGGATGCACCTTATAGTCCTATTTATATATGGGGCTATCATAGCGATTATCGTTGCGATCATAATTGAAGTTGTTGCAATTTCACTTCTACTTAATCCAATCTCGAGAGAATACGAAATTTTTACAAAATACCCATCTTTGCCATCTTTAATCCTGGTTGTGTTGATAGCTCCTATCTCCGAAGAATTTGCAAAAATGCTTGGGATTATGAGATTCTCCAAAAAAATTGAGCGCATGAGGAGCGGGCTTGTATTTGGGTCTGCTGTGGGTTTAGGCTTTGCAGCAACTGAGAATCTTCTTTATGAATCGATTGCCTTGTTTGAGGGCGGGATTGTTACATTCTTAATCGTTGCACTGATGCGTAGCTATTCATCAGCGCTTCTTCACGCCTGCGCATCGTCGATTGCAGGGTATGGCATCGCTCGGAGATCATTTAATAAATCCTCGGTCATGCCATTCTATCTACTTGCAGTTTCGGCTCACGGGTCTTTCAATCTTTTTTCCTCGCTCGGTGGCTTGTTTGAGGATAAGAATTCTTCTATACTTGCAAATGTCCTCGGGCTGATATTTTGTTTCATTCTCGTTATCATAATGACCAAGGTGATCAGATCAAGAATCAGGTCATAAGGAATTGAAATATCCTACGACCAATAAGGCTTCATTATATATTTGTAAGCGCTGTTGGCAGCGATTGCTGCTTCACCACAAGCCGTGACAATCTGCTTGTATTTGCCGCTATATGTTATAACGTCACCACATGCAAAAATTCCTTGCCTTGATGTACGCATGGCCGTATCAACCTTGATTAAATCGTTCTCGAGTTCAACTTTCCATCGTTTTATATCCTTTGGATCGGGAATGTACCCAATACTTATGACAACAACTTCTGTTTCAATTTCTCCCTTGTCTTTGCCATCAACTCCTTTAAGCACAACACTTCTGACTACATCATCTCCTCGTATCTCACTAATTTCCGCATTCATTATTGCTTTGATATTTGACTGTTTGACTCTTTCTACAATGAGTTCGTCCGCTCTGAATTCTGATCTTCGATGGACTATATAGGTTGTTTTCGCAACCTCAGATGCGATCAATGCCATCTCAAGAGCGCTATTTCCGCCACCAACAAATAAAACACGCCGATCAACGAGATCCTCTTTTTGGGGAATCTTATAGTAAACTCCTTTGTTTTCAAATCTCTCTTCCCCAGGGACATTCAGTTTTTTTGGCTTGAAAAGCCCAATTCCAGTTGCTATAATTACGGCTTTTCCTTCGTAGACATTCTTTTCAGTAATCACGCGGAATTTTGAATCATAATTTTCAATATCCAAAACCATCTCGTGCTCGTGCAATATGCATCCCATATTCAGAGCATGTGCAATTATTCTTTTCGCTAGCTTTTCGGCTTGGGTAAGAACACAACCTGGATAATTTTCTATACCCTTATCAGGATACAGCGAAACAAGCTGGCCACCAGCATCACCTGCCTCCAAAATTAGTGTATTCAATTTTCTTGAACGCGCGTAAATACCAGCTGTTAATCCTGCAGGTCCTGCACCTATGATGATAAGATCGTATGTCATCTTTGAATATGAAAGAGTTCATTTAAATAAGATTTTTCTTTCAATTTTCTCGCAACTTCTCATCAGGGCTCGCCTTGAGCCCGAGACAAGATATCCTTAGATATAACCATGCGAATTTATTGTCATATGCAACGCATGATCAATAATACCATGATTAGTGTGATCAAAGGAGACATAACTGAGGCAGAAACGGAAGCAATCGTAAATGCCGCAAACAACATGCTCTGGATGGGTGGAGGAGTTGCAGGTGCCATCAAAAGGAAAGGTGGCAGGGAAATAGAAAACGAAGCTGTATCAAAAGGACCGATTCCAGTCGGAGAGGCAGTGGTTACAGGTGCGGGACGTCTTAAGGCCAAATATGTTATACATGCAGCCGGCATGGGTCAAGATCTGAGAACAGATGCAGATAAGATAGCGTCTTGCACTCGGGCAAGTCTCAAGAGGGCTGATGAGCTAGGAATTCAAAGTATTTCTTTTCCAGCCATAGGTACCGGCGTAGGCGGATTTCCAGTAGACAAGGCCGCAGAAATAATGATTAGAACAGTTGTTGAGCATATTAAAGAAGGCACAGGTATTAAGTTCATACAATTTGTATTATTTGATCATCAGTCCGAAATTGTCTTTGAGAAAATACTAGCGGAAATTGGGAGGTAATCTTGTGCCGACCTTTAGGGGGTTCATATCTATTGATATTTCCGAAAACGAGAACATTAATCGTATATTAAAAGAGCTAAAAAGTGTTAATTCATCCTTGAAATTAGTCGATGCAAAAAACCTACATATAACATTAAAATTCTTGGGTAATACTGAAGAATCAGACGTTCCGAAAATAACGAAAATCATTGAAAAGGCGACAGATGGAATTAGTCCGTTCGAAGTTTCCCTAATAGGCATGGGTGCATTTCCGTCAGAAAGAAAAATACGAGTGATTTGGATCGGGATTAAGGATTCTTCGATAATTTCCATTATTGCAAACAGACTTGATGAGGAATTAATATCATTAGGCTACGAAAGGGAAAGAAGAGAATTCTCTCCCCACTTGACCCTTGCGAGAGCCAAAGAAATAATCTCATCTAATCAATTAAGGGAAATTATTGCTCAGCATCGTTATGAGGATTTTGGCAGAGAATCTATTCGTGCTGTGAGACTAAAGAAATCATTATTGAAACCTGAAGGCCCTACGTATATTACCATTGCTGAGCGCACGTTTGATCGACTTTAGAATTCTCACTGTGCAAGAATTGCGATGCTCATTACTAAATTCCTATGCTATGACTTGCCTATGACTTGCAAGGTAAATTAATCGTAATCGCACATGTGATATTCTTCCTTTTGAATCAATCCTTGGAATTACTATGAAATTGAGAGTAAAAAAGATTTCAAAAGACAAAAGAGGAGGAATCGAGGGGCTTCCACTACAATTGATTATAATGGTGGCAATTGCTGGCATAGGGATGACAGTGATTCTTGGTTGGATGTCGAATCTCGAAACTCCTAAGAGCATTGGGGCCGTCTATGCCTCACCTTCTGAAATTGTCTTAGCAGATGAAGACGGCAATGGTGTGTACGAGGGAAAGGGAATATCTCTTGCAATCACAGTTCTCGACCAAAACGGTGATCCTATTCCAGGAGCGACGATCGTCCTTGAAGGAGCTAGCATTGCCACGGAGGACGGAAGGACCCCACATATCATCACAGATCCCAGTGGTAAAGCGGTATTCAAAAATCTAACTTTGAGCCAGAAAGGAACAAAGGTCGCATTTGTATCCGCGACTATTGCAAAGAACGGGTACGGTACCGACACGAGCCTTGCAATTCCAGTCATATGTGAGTGATACAATATGATCTCTCTCAATAGATCTGGTCTCGAGGGACTTCCATTGAAACTACTTTTAATTTTTTCCCTTTTGGTAATTTCTATTCCCATTGTAATGAATAGTGCCATATATTTCGATAATCTAGTGACAGAAAATGACCTTCTCCGCCAAGCTTTTGAGATACGTAATTCAGCTCAGTCTGCTTATTTATCTGGTCTTGGTAATGTAAGAACCGTTGTAATAGAAATCCGAAGTACGACATTTGGTGAGCCTTGTGCGCTTGAGGTGGGGGGCGGAAGGAGCGACGGAGAAGCATATAAGATAAAGTGCTTTATCGGGGGTAATCATTGCGGAACTCTGTATATTGATAATCCTGCCATCCCCATTATAACAGATAGTGGCTATCCATTGAAGATTGAAAATGGAAAGACGATGATTCGTCTAGAATGTATCGAATTTGAGGGAGAGATTTTTGTAAAAATTGCGGTGGTAACTGATGATTGAATTCTTGTTTTCACGTTTGGCGATCATAACTTGCGGCATGCTCATTCTCGGTATTTCTCTCTCCGCCTTTAATGTGATTGATGAAAAAGCTGAAGAATCTAGACTCGAGAAATCACTCGAAGAAATTAAAAGCTGCATAAAGACAGTCGCATTGTATCCAGAGGTAGAGCAAATAATTGAAATGCGCTCCGTGCTCTTTGATCCAGAGTGCGCTCTGATTATTAAGAAGGATTACATCAAAATTACTTTAAGGCAAATCCAAATCGTATCTCGATTACATCAAGATATCAAATTATATGGAGATGGTGAGAATTATGGCAGCAGGAATCTCACAGAGGTCGAATGGATCGAGTTCAGATGCGAAGATATCATGCACCTTCGCAATGAAATTACTGACAATGGAACCGTCGTAATTGTTCAGATCGAGAAAAGATGAATAGCTTGCTGCAAAGTCTTGATAAGAATTTCACAGTCCTCAACAGTGTTATAAACATAAAATGATGCGCGAACGCATCCATCAATTTGACGATTGATGAAAAAGATATGCGAGCAGTGCATGCCAGATCTTACCATGACTCCTTTCATTTGATCCAAAATCATCGCAACATCATGAGGAGTGAGGCCCTTTACATTGAACGAAAAAATATTTCCCCGCAATTTGTAGTCCGCTGGACCGATAATATCAATCCTATCATTATTCTTGAGAATTTCCGTCACATGACGATTGAGCATCTGCACGTGACTGCAGATTTCATCCATCCCAATCCTTTCAAGATATTCGATTGCTGCTCCCGAGCCTATTATCCCTGAATAATTCAGTAAACCAGATTCAAGCTTCTCAGGAAGGGAAAGATAGTAAACTTCGCTTGCTGTTACTCTATCAATAGATCCGCCTCCAACCACAAGGGGATCTAAGTTTTCCAGCAATTCTTCTTTTCCGAAAAGAACACCGACACCAGCTGGACCAAGCATTTTGTGCATAGAAAAAGCATAAAAATCTGCATCAAGCTCGGTGATATTGAGAGGCATATGGGGGGCAGCCTGTGCTCCATCAAAAACCACGACGGCTCCATAGTCATGTGCGATTTCGGCGATTTCTTTCGCAGGGATGCTTGTCCCTGTAACATTATTAGCATGCGCAAAACTGACAACTTTCACCTTTCTAGACATTAGATTTTTGAAGACCTCGATGTCAAAAATTCCCTCTCTTGTCGTTGGAATGATCTTTCTTTTGATCCCGCGTTGCTGCTCAAGTTGCAGCCAGGGAATATAGTTACTGTTGTGCTCTATATCACTGATTAGCACTATATCTTCGTTTTTCAATTTTAGTCCCTTTGCCACTAAATTTAAGGCTTCTGTGCAATTTTTCGTGAAAATAATTTCATTAGGATGAGGACAGCCAATAAATTTTGCAATTCGCTCTCGCGATTCTTCCACTCTAATCGATACCTCCGTTGCAAAGTGGTGTACACTACGCCCGCTGCACGCTGGAAATCTGTAATAATATTCATTTGAGGCATTGATGACCTGTCTCGGCCGCAGAGTCTGGCATGCATTGTCGAGGTAAACGGGATCGTCGCTTCCTCCGGAAAATACCGGAAAGTCTCTTCTTATTTTATAAGCATCCATTTCTAAATCGGTAAGAAACTTTGTAATTATCTTAATTTCTATCTACATTGAACGGCTTTTGGAAACGTGGCGTTTTAATATTGCGAAATGGTATGACATACTGCAATGGTATCACTAGACGTTAAATTAGGCGCACTTTCTCTCGAAAATCCAACTATGTTGGCTTCGGGCATACTGGCAGAAAATGCTGGCATGATAAGACTTGCAGCTCTGTCTGGCGCTGGAGCGGTTGTAACTAAGTCGATAGGAATTCTGCCGCGGGAAGGATATCCTAATCCTACTTTGGTGGATTTAGGTTTTGGATACATTAACGCGATGGGATTACCAAACCCTGGCATTGACGAATTTGAGAAAGAGCTTGAAGATGCTTTTCCGAGTCGCGTACCCATTGTAGGTAGTATTTACGGAACAAATCCAGATGAATTCGCATTCTTGGGCACGAGAATGGAGGCAATGGGAGTGGCGGCGCTAGAGCTGAACTTAAGCTGCCCCCATGCAAAAGGATACGGCATGGAACTCGGCATTGATGCAGACGCTGTTTATAGTATCGTGAGGAAGGTCAAAAACTCGGTGAATATTCCCGTGTTTACAAAATTGACTCCCAATACTGATAGAATTACTGACATTGCAAAGACCGTGGAAAGAGCGGGCGGCGATGGTGTCGTCGCGATCAACACATTAAAAGCGATGGTAATCTCAATTGATTTTAAGAGACCTATTCTGGCGAATTTATACGGTGGTCTTTCTGGGAAAGCAATTAAACCGATTGGAATCCGATGCGTCTATGAACTTTATGAAAATATTCACATTCCGATTATAGGCGTTGGTGGTATAGAAAATTGGAAGGATGCAGTTGAATACATAATGGCGGGGGCCACTGCAATTCAGATAGGAAGTGCTGTAGGCAAGAAGGGATTAAATGTGTTCAGGCAGATAATAAATGGACTTCGGCGCTATATGAAAAGGGAAGGCTATACCACGATTTCAGAAATAACTGGTGTTGCACATGAGTTTTCATGAAATAGTAGTAATTGAAGAAGTACGAAAAGAGACGCAATTGATAACAACATTGAAATTCAAGTTCAAAAGACGCTGTCATCCAGGACAGTTCGTGATGGTATGGTTACCTGAATGCGATGAGATACCTATGTCACTTTCGTACATTGGAGAGCTTTGTGGAATAACCGTAAAAACTGTTGGATCAGCGACGAAAAAGCTTTCCTCTCTCGAAGTCGGAAGTCGAATTGCTGTAAGGGGGCCATATGGCAAAGGATTTTCTCCTATTAGAGGAAGATCCCTTTTTGTGGCGGGTGGGATTGGCGCTGCCTCACTTTTGCCAGCAGCGGAAGTTATGGATAAGGAGACTATTGATTTTGTAATGGGGGCAAAAACAAAAAGTGAATTGATTTTTATCGACAGAGCAAAAGAATGTGTTAGAAAGTTGGAAATCTCGACCGATGATGGAAGCTTTGGAATTCAAGGGACAGCAGTAGAAGCGGCTAAGGAATTAGTCCAAGGTGAGAAATATGACTGCATATACGGCTGTGGACCCGAAATGATGCTTTTTAAGTTGTATAAACTGAGCGAAGAATTAGGTATTGATTGCCAGTTGTCCCTGGAAAGGTATATGAAATGCGGAATTGGTCTGTGTGGCTCATGCGCAATAAATGGGTTGCAAGTATGTAAAGATGGACCAGTTTTTCATAAAAAAGATCTAAACATGCTTAAAGAATTCGGGCAGTTCAAGAGAGATTCGGCTGGAAAAAGGATTATTTTCTAATGTTGGTTATTTCTTTTTTGACTATTTCTAAGAACTCTTCATCTGATACTCGTCCCTTCATTTCTCCCAAGCGCTTTACATGCTGGAGTATTGCATGAACATGTTTTTCGTCCGTGCTTATACCCAACTCTTCCAGACGTTTTCTTATGTAATTCATTCCAGTATGTTTTCCCATAAGCAATCGCCGCATATTTCCGACGGTCTCGGGGGGGATACATTCATAGGTCATTGGACAACTGAGAATAGCGGCGACGTGTATTCCCGATTCATGAGCAAAGGCATTCTCGCCAACCAAAGGGTGATGGGGCGAAAGTGTGCAGCGAGAATACCTGGCAACAGTCTCAGAGAGCTTTTTTAGCTTAGTACAGTCTATACCCAAATCACATCCATATAGGTATTTCATTACGGTGACAAATTGCTCGAGTGGAACATTACCAGATCTCTCCCCAATCCCATTAACAGTCGTGGTAACAGCTGATGCCCCTGCTTTAACGGCTGCAATTGCATTTGCAAGCGCCAGACCGAAATCGTTGTGTAAATGGATGGAAATTGGTTTCTTGACCTTTTTTGCCACGACTGACACAACATGAGAGACCGCCTCCGGGGAAGCACAGCCGACCGTATCCGTTAGCCCGAGTCTTGATGCCCCGCAATTCTCTGCAATTTGCAGAAATTCCATCAAGAAATCAAGATCAGTTCTCATGCTATCTTCGGAGCTCATGCTTGCCATGACACCCCTTTCCTTGCAATAATCCAATGCTTCAGCGACTTTAGACAATACCTCTTCCCTGCTCATCTTCAACTTGTACTTTAAGTGAATATCAGACGTTGCTATGAACAGAAGAACGAGATCTACGCCTGCATCAACAGCATCGTCGATATCTTTCTTAACCAATCTAGATAGTGCTAAGATTTTTGCTTTTAAACCCATTGAAGATATTGCTTTTATCGTGTCTTTTTCAGACTCCGATACTGCTGGGAAGCCTGCTTCAATCTCAGGAACGTGGGCATCATCCAGGAGCGCTGCAATTTCAACCTTTTGATCTCTTGTAAATGCAACACCAGGCATTTGCTCTCCATCTCTAAGCGTTGAATCATAAATGATAATTTTGCCCATATCGTACCTGACATTATACGGACTTAAGGCTATGAGACCCGCATCTAGAGGCATGCCATTAGAATAATCTATGGAGGATAATTATTTTTTTAATGATATTTCGTCACATAAGTGTACTGAATGGCAAATTAGTATCCTTAAATTGATTCAATAAGAATCACGTGCTTTTGATACAATCGTAAAGAACGCTGAAGATTGTTCATAAACGCTTCCTCGCCAAGGCTGCGAGTTCACTCATAGCCTTTGCAACCTCCTCGAGGGTAGCGCCCCAGGGCACGACAGCTGCATTCCCCCTCATTTCAAATCCCTTCTTTACTTTACAGCACTTGATCAAAACAAAACACCCGTTAGTTTTGATGTAATTTCTAGGACATATGTTGATAAAATTGATCTCAGTGCCATATAGCTCCTTAAATATCCTCATCGATAAATCACATCCAACAAGCGTTGATTCAACGTCAATTTCCGGTTCATCGTCAAGGAAGTAAATTACCTTATTACAAGAAATTCCTGACGCTTTACAAGGAAAGATGACTCCCTGAGTTGGAGTATTGTTGCCAATGATTTCCAAGTCAATTTCCTCGTGTTTGAGCAATACTGGTATGTCTATTAATCCTGTCATCACTGCTTTCTCTGCTAAGATAAGGAGCTTCGACGGGTTTGGAGGAACTATGTCTATAACATAAATCTCAACAGGGCTTTCATCCTTTACAAATGACACGTGATTAAACATACCCTTGACAACAACAGTCATGCCTTCGTAGTGCTCAGAGAGTCTTGACATCTGCGAACGATTGTTAACGTCGATCGTGCAATCATCAACAAAAACAGTGTTTTTCGGTAAAGAGATAATCTTGTAAGCCAAGATCTCGCTAAAAAGATCATTTCCTGTCTTCTTTTCAACCTCTACGACGGCATATTCATCGTTGTTTTCCAGAATGTAATATCTTGTTCTGATGTACGCTTTTTTACCTTTAATATACTTTGAGATATTTTCGGAAGTAAGTTGAAATCCAACCTTCTTTAACGATACTTCTTTACAATGATCAGGCATCATGTATTACCACGAACACCTTCCGAATTGAGATATCTTTTGGTTTGTCATCTTGAAATATGGAAAATTAAAAATGATAGAATGCTAAAATAGATGGGGAGAGTGAAAACATTTCGTGATTATTTTGAAAATTCTTGCCATACAAAGTATTTTCGTGCACACAATAACAATTTAAGTAATTTCGTATGCAAGTTGAGAGAAACACAAGATTCTCAAATCTTCAAAATATTCCCATATGCATTTACCTTCAACCGCATCTGTCACGAAGATTTCTGGAATCGATGTCAAAGGCCAGGAGCATAAAATAGAAATAACAATAACAGGATTACTTTGCTGCGCCGGGATGACAGAGCGGCCATGTGGCGGACTGCAGCACTCGGTTGCAGATATCCGCAGACTCGAGTTCAAATCTCGATCCCGGCTCCATATAGTTCAAAGCTCAACATGTGCGTGATTGATCTCCATCTATCCTTTTTTTAAGTTCATTCTCTATCCATATTCAATTTTGAAATCATTTTAGATCCACGTTCATACTGCATGATTAATATCCCCAATATTTGATTACTCAAAATATTCATAAAGTAAGGAGCATTAACAATGGTGAATGTCTATGATTTACAACACTATACTTGAAACCATCGGAAAAACGCCAATAGTTAAATTGAATCGTCTCGTACCGAAGGGATCAGCTGAGGTCTTTTGCAAACTCGAATCGTTCAATCCAATGTCATCTATCAAAGATAGAATAGCATTAGCCATGATAGAAGATGCTGAAAAAAAAGGGTTGCTTAATAAAGACACTTATGTTGTTGAGCCCACATCTGGAAACACGGGTATTGGGCTTGCTATGGTTTGCGCTGTAAAAGGTTACAAATTGATACTTACAATGCCTGAATCTATGAGCATTGAAAGACGAAAAATGCTTGCAACTTTTGGCGCAAAGATCGTTCTCACCCCCGCATCAGAAGGCATGATGGGAGCCATTGAACGTGCTAAGGAAATATGTAAATCAAATCCCAATTGCTTTATGCCGCAGCAATTTGACAATCCTGTAAATCCCGAAATTCACATGAAGACGACGGCGATTGAGATACTAGAGGATATACCATCACCAGATGCCTTTGTCGCCGGCGTGGGAACAGGAGGAACGATAACTGGAGTTGGAAAAGTACTAAAAGCAAGAAATGGCAAGACAAAAATCGTCGCCGTCGAGCCGCTCAGTTCAGCTGTTTTATCTGGTGGGAGGCCAGGCGGTCATGAGATTCAGGGAATTGGCGCTGGATTCGTTCCGAAAATACTTGATCTCTCAATTATCGATCAAGTAATCGCTGTAAAAAATTCTGATGCGAAGCTAATGACACGGGCGCTCGCGAAGGAAGAAGGGATCTTTGCTGGAATATCATCTGGAGCAGCTGTGTTTGGCGCACTTGAGGTGGCCAAGGAACTTGGAGATGGTAAAAAGGTCGTTACAATTCTCCCAGATACAGGAGAAAGATATTTGAGTACTAATGTGTTTCTCGAATGAGCGCATTTTTATGAACTGGAAAGATGACGTTTACACAGTCCTTGAGCGAGATCCTGCACCCAAGTCGTTTAAGGAAGCTTTACTATTTAGTCCTGGCCTGCATGCTCTTTTCTTGTACAGAATTTCTCATAGATTCTATCAAAAAGGTCAATACTTACTGGCAAGAGCTATTAATTACTTTGCAAGAATTTTAACAGGTGCAGACATCCACCCTGGCGCCAAGATTGGAAAAGGTTTTTTCATAGATCATGCAACAGGGGTGGTTATCGGTGAAACTGCCGAAATTGGTGACAACGTGTGTATATTCCAGGGAGTTACTCTTGGTGGCGTCAGCACAGATAAGGGAAAAAGGCATCCAACTATTGGGAATAATGTCGTGATAGGTGCAAATGCCACAATTCTTGGTAATATCAAAATTGGTGACAATGTTAAAATCGGCGCAGGGTCAGTTGTGGTCAAGGATGTGCCACCGAATTCTACCGTAGTAGGTGTACCAGGTAAGGTCGTAAAAAAAGATGGTGTTACAAAGCTTGATTTGAGACATGATATATTGCCAGATCCTATAGTTGATGCATTCATGCAAATCACAAATAGTATTGCAGAATTAGAGCACAGGGTCACCGAACTAGAAAAAGTAGTGAAAAAAGAAAAGTAGTTTGGGAACGGAATGCGTATCGTGAGGCAGGAGATTATGACTTTAGAAGTGTATAATACCTTAACGAAGAAGAAGGAACCATTCATTCCATTAGAAGATAAAAAGGTGAAGATGTATGTGTGTGGAGTTACAGTTTATGATGATTTGCACATGGGTCACGCCAGGCATATAATCGTATTTGACATGATTGCTAGATATTTGAGGTATCGAGGATACGAAGTCACCCATGTAACGAATTTTACAGATGTCGATGATAAGATTATAAACAGAGCTAATGAGCTAGGTATTTCACCACTCGAGCTTTCGGAGATTTATATTAAACGCTATTTTGAAGAGATTGAAGCACTAGGTGTGAAAAGGGCAGACCACTATCCTCGTGCGAGTGAGTTCATACCTCAAATTATAGACATGATCAAGAGAATAGAAGACGCAGGTTTTGCTTATAAAACAGATGATGGCAGCGTGTACTTCAGCATGGACAAAGTCGAAGAATATGGTGTTTTATCAGGTGCTCGAGTCGAGGAATTAATCGCAGGAGCACGTGTGGAAGTTGATGAATTTAAAAGAAATCCAGCAGACTTTGCCCTCTGGAAGGGTGCAAAACCAGGAGAAATATCATGGCCGAGTCCATGGGGAAATGGCAGGCCGGGCTGGCATATCGAGTGTTCTGCGATGTGTCTAAATCTCCTGGGAGAAACAATTGATATCCATGGAGGAGGAAATGATCTCATATTTCCGCACCATGAAAATGAAATTCTTCAATCAAAAGTGGTGACTGGTAAATTGATGGCGCGTTATTGGTTACATAACGGTATGCTTCAAGTGCAGGAAGAAAAGATGTCAAAATCCCTGAAAAATTTCTTTACAGTGCGACAACTGCTTAATGAATATACGAAGGAAGAAATCAGGTTTTTCATACTTAATACACATTACAGGGGGCCGCTTTCATATAGTGACGCTGCGTTAAAGGAGGCTGCTGTTAGTCTAAAAAGATTGCACAACACATATTTAGAATTGAAAAATTGCATAGGTAACCTCGGCGGAAACGAAGAGGTATCTGACCTTATATCTTCGACACGCAGCAATTTCGTGAAATTCATGGATGATGATTTCAACACAAGGGGCGCCATTGCAACGCTCTTTGATTTTGTAAGAGACGTTAATAAGTTGATGGCACAACAGAAGCTTGGCAACGAAGGGGCGAATCAGATAATTGCTTTTTTAGAGGAAGTTGACGAGGTGTTGGGCATTTTGCCGAAGGATGCAAAGAAAAAAAATGATAGATCTCACCTCGTAAATGATCTCGTTCAGATGATCATTGAGATTCGTCAGGAATTAAGAAAACGCAAAATCTACGATTTAGCCGACCAAATCAGAAAAATGCTGGCCGAAAGAGGAATAAAGTTGGAGGATACAGCAGAGGGAGTAAAATGGAAAAAACCAGATTAGAACTCGTAAGGAAGAAGGCAGTTCTAATCACCGGGGGGGCAGTGCGAATACCTTCGGACATTTCCATTCCATTTCGCTTGAGTAGGTCTACGGCAGGTCCAGGTGCTGGGAAGCCTGCGATAGTGTTATCTTTTGGCGGGTTGAGAGTCAAGAAAGAAATATCTAGGGATCATGGTGACTTCGAACTCGTACTAAAGGATGGGAGTTATGCCCTCATGCACAAAGGTGCAACTTTTTTGGAAAATGTTAAGTTTGAGCCCACGCTATTTCATTCTCCGGAACAGGCTTTCTTCAATATAGAGACCTCTTGTATTTATGACTGTAAATTCTGTTTCACCAAAAGAATCGATTCAAAAATTGTCAAAAGACTAGATGCCGAGAAAATTATTGATATGATCGTTGCAGCGTCGAGACGAGATGATTTCAAGGCCGTTGCTTTAACAAGTGCTGTTGCAGAATCGCCGCATCAAACGGCACAGAAGATGGCATATATTGTCTCTAGAGTAAGGGAACAGCTCGATCCCGAGGTTCCAATTGGCGTTGAACCTTATGTTGATACAATCGAGGATATCGAAATGCTTAGGGCAGCCGGTGCCGATGAAATCAAAATCAATATTGAAACATACAATAGAGAAATCTTCTACAAAATCTGCAATAAACTTGAATTTGATAGAATTCTTAAAATGATACTGAATGCAGTTCGTCTATTCGGCGTTGGGAAAGTATGCTCAAATATCATAGTTGGTCTCGGTGAAAGTGACGACAACATCCTTGCTGGAGTTGAACACCTTGCTAGGATGGGATGCGTCGCCACTCTTCGTCCCTTAAGAATCAACAATCTGAACAAAGAGCGACTAGAAAGTGCACTTGGATATGAATTAAAGGCAATATCACCGGATAGATTGATCAAACTAGGTCTTGAACATAAGGAAATCCTCGAGTTGTATCAACTATCAACACGAAGCTTTAGAACTATGTGCCATGCTTGCACCTGTTGCGACTTGGTACCATTTAGAGATTTTTAAGTTCATTTTTTGTCCATCTATGCTGGCCACATCATGACGCCTTATCAAAAAGATATTTAGGGAACCCAAAAGAATGAATAGAACGAGAATCATTTTCTTATTGATGCCGAGCGACAAAACAGAAGAATATATTGAATGTATTTATGATCTGACTCGGAATGGGAAACCCGCCAAGACCAGTACGATTGCAAGATGTATGAGCGTTAAGCCAGCCTCTGTTACTGAAATGCTCGGGAGACTTTCTTCCAATGGGTATGTTACGTACGAAAAGTATAGAGGGGTATCGCTTACACAAGAGGGTTTGAGGGTTGCACTAAAAATCAAAAGAAAGCATCGTCTTCTTGAGTCTTTTTTGGTCAGAATTCTTGGAATGAGGAAGGAAGAGAGCCATGAGGAAGCATGCAAGCTAGAGCATATTCTTTCCGATGAAATTGAAAAAAAGATTTGTCAATTAATGGAGAATCCACAGATTTGCCCAGACGGAAGTCCCATACCGAAATGTGAGGGGGAATGCAAATTATGCAACACCGAACAATCTTTGCCGCTATCAAAAATGGATAGCGGCGAAAAGGGAATCATTACCCATTTGATGTGTAACGAAAATGCAACGAAAATTCGACGGCTAGTATCTATGGGATTCGTACCGGGCAGAAACGTGATTGTTGAACAAAGTATTCCAGTTGGCGGCCCACTAATTGTGAAAATTAATGACACGAGAAT
Organism: Methanomassiliicoccales archaeon; assembly: GCA_038850735.1. NCBI lineage: Archaea > Methanobacteriati > Thermoplasmatota > Thermoplasmata > Methanomassiliicoccales > Methanomassiliicoccales archaeon. The sequence continues at coordinate 31,371 of JAWCLO010000010.1, read as the reverse complement.
AGCGCTGGGAAGGGATTATGCATCGCTCGTACACATTAAAAGGTGCGAATGATGCGGATTGCTCTTTTAGGAAATCCAAATGTGGGTAAGTCCGTACTGTTTAGTAAAATCACTGGCATTGGCGTCATTTCTTCGAATTATCCGGGAACGACCGTTGAATTCGAAGAGGGGAAAATAACTTTTCGCGGCGAAACCTTGCTTTTTTATGATCTACCAGGCATATATTCGCTTTCAGGGATCTCTGAAGATGAAATAGTCGCCACGAAGCTTCTTGCAGAGAAAAAACCGGATATTCTTATCGTTGTTGCAGATGCAACTCGCCTTGTGCAGAGCATTGTTCTGATCTTGCAATTGATTGAATTGGGATACAGAGTGATCGTAGCACTAAATTTCATGGATATCGCCCGGAGAAGATATAAGATCGATACTCAGCTTTTATCGAGAATCCTAGAGATACCAGTAATTCCTACGGTTGCGATCACTGGCGAAGGCATTAATGATCTTTTGTCGTTAATTTCAAATAGAACAATTCAGCGATCAAGCTTTGTCGTCAGGTACGATACACACATTGAGAGAATCCTTCAAGAATTAGCAGATCACGTTAAAGAATGGAAAACAGAATATAATCTTAGGGGAGCATTACTCAAATTGCTCGAGGGAAATCATTTTTTTAGCGAGTTTTTCTGCGACGAAGTCAAGAATCTTTCGGAGGAGCTCAAAATCGAATTTGAAAATACACATCATGAGACTATCGACGTACATATCGGTCGCGATAGATATGGCGAGGCTGGCAGAATCGCCTCACAGGTTGTTGGAGAAATAGAAAGAGAAGAGACTCTAGGAGAAAAGGTTTCACGGATAACAATTCGACCGATAACGGGAATACCCATATTGATTCTCATACTCGCAACCGTTTTCCTTTCCATAGTATATCTTGGCGGATTCATTGAATCTTGGCTAGTGGAAACTTACAAAAAAATTACAGAAGACCTCTTTAGTAGCCTTGCATCATTCATTGGTGGCCAGATTGGTATTGCAATTTCTCGAGGCATAGATCTCAGCCTGCAGGCAATACTGTCAATAGTCATACCGTATATTTTCGTTTTTTACCTCATTCTTGCCATTCTTGAAGATACTGGATATCTTCCTAGAACAGTTGCATTACTTGATGGTTTGATGCATAGACTTGGATTGCATGGGCGTGCGATTATTCCGATGATTGTTGGCGTGGGCTGCAATGTACCAGCAATACTTGCCACAAGAATTCTCGAGTCAAAAAGAGAGAGGCTCATCCTTGCGACACTTATAGTGATGTCTATACCATGTTCTGCACAACTCGCAATCATATTTGGCGTTGTCGGACATTATGGCGGACTTACTTATGCATTGGGAATTATAGCAATTTTGTTCTTGATACTCTTAGCGATCGGTCGGCTCATGCATAAACTCGTAAAGCTGGAGCCGTCAAGTGTTGCGATGGAAATGCCGGATCTCGTCATTCCAAAATTCAAGAATATTTTTTTCAAGACCTACATAAGAATAAGAGATTTTTTTATTGTAGCTTTCCCAATTCTTTTCATCGGAAGCCTGTTACTAGAGGTTCTTATTGAATTTCAAGTGCTCGAAATGATCGTTGAGCCGATGTCATTTCTGACTTTAGGATTGCTTGGTTTGCCTTCGGTGACGATTATTGCGTTGATATTTGGAATTCTAAGAAAAGAAATGGCCTTTCAATTGTTGGTTTTGCTTTTCGGAACTACAAATTTGGCCCTCGTCTTATCGCCAAATCAACTTTTTGTATTTGGTCTAGTAATGGCGACATATATACCATGTTTATCTACAATTGCAGTGCTTCTTAGAGAATTCAATGCAAAAAAGACACTTATGATTTTGTTATTTTCCCTCATGTTGTCATTAGCTATGGGTACAATAGCTAATTTCCTCCTAACTTCTATTTAAGAGTGCCATGGAAAAGAATTTGAGATTGCTGTCGACCGTGTTTTTAATCAAGTATGAGTAAAAACTGCCGTTATTTCTGGGTCAATCGATTCGATCTTAACAAATCCGAACCGCTCAAATTGCACGACCCTACCAACATCCTGCGGCAAAATCGGTTCTGCGTAGCCTTCCTTTTTGCTTCCATCAGGCATCAATATGGTAGCACGTTTACCATATTCTGGAACCCAGTGAACGATTTTCACGCCTTCCTTCAATATTGAAAGGTCGTTGCCTGTATATTGAGCAACTGTCTCATTTAGATGTACATTGCATAGATCTTTCAGTCTCAATCTGCCCTTCCATTTTATAGATTCAAGATCGGTTTTGGTCAGATAGATTCGAATGGGTGATCCTTTCAACATCATATGTCTAATACCGCGATCAGGGTGATCGGGATGAAACGGCGCGTGGGATTCGAGTTCGTCAACGCCGCAAATTGACACCAAAACAGGATCCCATACAAAGAAATATCTATTTGCTAAGGGGTCCACAAATTGTTTATTAAGAGAGTAGAGCGTTTCCCATGAAAAATGTATGTCTACATCTTTAATGCCGCATTCAAGCCAATATTGACGAATTGATTCTGGACTTATACCCCTTCTCTTTAGCGCCCTCACGGTTCCCAGGCGAACATCATCCCAACCTGAATACTCGCCTTTCTTGATTCCTTTAGCGATATAAGAGGTTTTGAGAAGTAGGTCAGGAACTGAAACGAGACCATAATGATGGTACCACGGAAGTTTCCACCCGAAGTATCTGAATATGTATTCCTGTCTCTGCGTATTATTCAAGTGATCTTTACCACGAAAAACGTGGGTCATTCCAAGAAAGTGATCATCAATTGCAACGCTAAAATTCATCATTGGATAAACTCTATAACGAGTACCCGTAAGGGGATGAGGGACGGAATCGACGATCCGAAGACCTACGAAATCCCTTATCGCAGGATTCGGATGATCTAAATCTGTTTTCACTACCAATATCGCCTTTTCCTCAGGGTAAAAGCCAGAAAGCATCCTGTCGAATTCTTCATGCTGAATTTCCTTTGGGAGTTCCCTGTGAGGACACGGCTTCCCGTTCTCCTTCAATTTCCTCCAGGACTCAACAGGACATGTGCAAACGTAAGCTTTTCCCATATCAATGAGCTGTCTCGCAATATCATAATACAACTCCATTCTGGAACTCTGGATGACGGTTTGATGAACCCTTACTCCTAGCCAATCGAGATCTTCTCGAATCATATCATATGCTTCGGGATCAATTTTCTCAGGATTCGTGTCTTCGATTCTATTAATAAATGTTCCATTGTAACGCTTGACGTATTCATCGTTTAAAATCGCGACTCTAGTATGACCAATGTGTAGCGGTCCTGATGGACCCGGAGCGAACCTCATCACAACCTTACCCTCTTTCGCGCCAGGTAAGTCAGGCAACAAATGCTCTCTTTCGCCCCTCACCTTCTTTTCCAAGAGTGTGGGGTCGATACTTTCAAGTTCTCTGCGTTGTTCCTCTAACGAAAGCTCGTTAATTTTTTGAATCTCTGTTGTAACGATAGCAGCAATCTCCTTCGCATTTTTTTTCAATTCAGGTTGTTCGGCTAGTACCTTCCCGATTACTGCTTTGACGTCTGCCTTTCCGTTAAAAAAGACAGCGTTCTGGAGAGCATATTTCCTTACAATGCCTCGAATGGCATTAGAATCCATGTAGGCTGGCATTTACCAAAGTTCTATTTTATCTTTTGTATGGACTCAGCGTCACCTATTCGCATACAAAGTGAATGATTCGATTGCAGCTGATTGGAATGGGTATTATAGGGGTTACGATTATTACCATCTTATGTCTCTTCGACGAATAATTTCAGATCTCAGCGATGCGGTATTTGTAAGAAATAAAGTATCGACTGAATTTGAAGTTACAAAGTGGCTCATGAAGAATCCAGATAAACCTGTTATCTTTCAAAACATCAATGGTTGTGAGGTTGTTGGTAATCTATGGTCGACGAGGGAGAGAATCGCACGGTTTCTTGGCATAGAAAAAAGGGAAATCATGAAGAAACTCCTCGCTGCAATAGAAAATCCGGTATCGCCTGTCAAAATTGAAAATCCTCCATTCAGAGAAAAGATCATTGAGAAAGTAGACTTGAGGAAACTTCCGATACCTAAATGGTTTCCCAATGATGGCGGAAGATATATAACGTCAGCTGTTGCAGTTGCAGAATACAAAGGAAAGAGAAATCTTTCATTTCATCGCCTAATGCTCATAGATCGCAATCGAATGGCAATAAGACTCGTTCCAAGGCACCTTTTTACAATGTACAAATCTTCAATCGAAGAAAATGAAGAGCTGCAAGTTGCTTTCTGCATAGGTGTTTGTCCTACTATTCTTCTTTCTGCAGCTACATCCGTACCATTCGAACAAGATGAGTTAAATATTGCTAGCTCTTTAAGAAAGACGTGCACAGGGGAGCCACTTGAGGTTGCAGAAACTGAGAACGGAATCACGGTTCCCGCGCACTCAGAAATCATACTAGAAGGTAAGATAACAAGGAATACAACAGAGGAAGGGCCGTTTGTTGACATCACGGGCACCTATGATCAAAAGAGGATCCAGCCCGTTGTAGAAATAGAAAGAATTTATATGTCTCCTCATCCACTTTTTCATATCATTCTACCAGGTGGACTAGAGCATTATCTACTTATGGGGCTTCCGAGGGAGCCTCTTATCTATAGATCGGTAAGCCAAGTTGTCCCGAAGGTTCATGGCGTTAGATTGACTGAAGGAGGCTGTTGCTGGTTGCATGGGGTAGTATCTATCACTAAGAACCGCGAAGGCGACGGCGTGAATGCTATACTCGCAGCTTTCTCTGGTCATCCATCGATGAAAAAGGTCATTGTTGTTGATGAGGACATTGACATCTACAATGACAGAGAAGTAGAGTGGGCCATTGCAACGCGTTTTCAAGCATCTCGCGGACTCGTGATAATCAACAATGCGGGAGGCTCTTCTCTTGATCCAAGTTCAAGTGAAGTGACATCAAAAATGGGAATAGATGCCACCAAACCATATCGTGCGACTGGATTTGAGAGGGTAAAACTCGATTAATTCCTTGACCAGGCTAGGACTCTTCGATCGATCGTCTCATTCCTTCTTGGACCAATGCTAATTATACTTATGGGTACGCCAGTAAAATTGGAGATGAAGTTAAGATAATCCTTCATTTCGTTGGGAAGGGCATCGAAACCTCGCTTAGCAATGCTTTCTCTTTCGTCTCTGACCCACTCATCCCAGCCGTCAAATTCTTTGTATATTGGCTTTGCCTTTTTGATTTTGGCGATACTTGACGGAAAATTTGTGGTAATTTCGCCATCGATTTCATATGCCACTGCTACCTTTATTTTCTTGAGTCCGCTCAAAACGTCTATTTTTGTAACGGCTATCGAAGTTATGCCATTCAGCCTGGCAGCATAATTGACAACCACCAAGTCTAACCACCCACACCTTCGAGGTCTTCCCGTAGTCGTACCAAATTCCCCTCCCCTTTGCAATAGGAAAGAAGCTGTTTCGTCGTTTAGTTCTGTTGGGAATGGGCCTGATCCGACTCTTGTTGTATATGCTTTAACCACACCAAGGATTTCTTGTATTGAAGATGGGGGCACGCCTGCACCAGTACAAATAGCACCGCTAATACAATTTGACGATGTCACATATGGATAAGTACCGTGATCAATGTCGAGCATCGTTCCCTGCGCCCCCTCAAATAAGACTTTCTTTTTATCTGCGATTGCTTCGATGATAAGATTAGAAGTGTCTGTGACATACTTTTCAATATATTTTCCGTAACCAACTAAATTCTCGAAAATTTCATTCCTGGGAAAGAGATATGATTCTTCATATGCTGTTAACACTTTCTCCTTAACTGGGAGTACTATTTCCAGCTTCTCAGCAAGTGCTTCTCTATCGAACAAGTCACAAATTCTAATGCCATGACGTGCAATTTTGTCTGAGTAACTCGGACCGATGCCTCGTCCCGTAGTCCCAACACCTTTCTTGCCCCGATGTGCCTCTTCTACTCTGTCCAGTAATTTGTGATAAGGCATTATGATGTGTGCTCTGTCAGAAATTCTGAGACCATCGAGACTTCTGCCAGTGCCTTCAATGATCTTCATTTCTTCTACAAGCTCCTCCAAATCCACAACTACTCCATTTCCAATAACAGAGAGCGTATTCGGTCTGATAATGCCAGAGGGAAGAAGATGAAGCTTGAATACTTCATTATCAAGTGCAATTGTATGACCCGCGTTCGTTCCACCTTGAAATCTTACAACAATATCAGCCCTTTCCGCAAGATAGTCAGCGATTTTACCTTTCCCTTCATCTCCCCATTGCATTCCAATTATTGCGAGTGTCGGCAGAATATCACCTTCTTGAACAAATGCGAATTCGGATAAAAACCTTGTTTATTAGTATGTATATATCTCTAGAATCCCAAGTCTTATGTCATGAGATCGAAATTTCTCTGATGAGGGACATTAATTCATTATATGGAATATCGCACTTCAGACCTCTTGGAGAAAAATGGGTCTTCGAAACTCTTCCATGTTTGCTCAGTTTCTCAAAAACAACCGCCAGAGGTGGAGGGGATACTTTTAAGACTGATGCGAGTTCATTGATGTCATAGAAAAAAGGCGGAGTATCTAACTCATTTTTCCATATTTCGAGATACTTTGAGCAACGTTTCTTACACGCCAGAGTTTCGAAAATGGTCATGTTCCTTAATAGATCCTTGTCAAAAAGGTTTCCCATCCATAAAGGCCCGATTTTGACACCATCATCTCGAGGAGTAAGCGATCTTTCTTTCGAGATATGGTTAAAATAAATAAAGCCTAGTTGCTTCAATGAATCGTCTGCATTGCCCGCGCCATCTAAAAGTCTCAGGTGCACTCTTAGGTAGTGGTCTGCATAGAAACACAGTAGCGGCAGTATTCCGCGGTCAAATTTCGCAGCCTCTCTAGCCAAAAAACCAATTAGGATTCTTAATGCCAGTTCATGCCCAAAAGAGCACCTAATGGAATGTGCCCCATAGCGCCGCATGCATTTTCTTGTGTGTGTGCCTGCAAGGACCGCGGTATCGGTCGCCGTAATTGCCAGAATTCCTTCTCGATGGCAATTCTGAATAGCCGCATCAATATAGAAAACAGGTGAGCCAAATGGATCAAGATCAATATAGTCAAATCCCTTTTCAAAGAGAAGAGTCCTTACATCAGAATTACTTGCAATACAATTGTCAAGACGATTGAGTTTAATATTTGCCTTGATAAACTCGAAAGCGAGGCGATTTACATCATTTATTATAAACTCAAAGTCAACATTCAACTCGTTTGAAATTCTGATCGCTCTAACACCCGTTCCAGCGAGTCCATCTAATGCTACTCCGCAAAACCTGAGAGCTGAAAAAAACATAACGCTGATATCCCTGTTGAAAGCGTTTTGTCGATTGTAGAAGACATCCACGCGTTTCCCAGGTCCTCTTACTGAATGATCTCTGGGGACAAGAATGCGGGTGCTACCTTCGATTATTTCAACAGCAGACGAAATAGCGCTCACAAGAGCTCTCCTTTCATCAACTTCATAATTTTATAGGGTAGAAGGTTCCTATTGATGGGGGTGACTTCCAGTATCCTGACATCGTCCCTTCTCCTAATATCTTGTAGGAGAGGATTTCTCGATTTTTTGTGCAGAGTCAACAGTAAGGGTTTTTCGATTTCTAGCGCTCCCTTAACTGCCTCAACAAATTTTTCGCTTTCAACTTCCATTTTACCCACTTCATCGATCACAACAACATCGGCAGCTTCGCAAGCCTTCTTAATCGCTTCAACTCCGACCTCTTCAAGAACTGAGAGATCTACGCCGAACTTCCCAACCATTACTTTGCTCTTAATATCAGTACTAGCGAGAACAGCCTTCCGTTTCGTCTGCCAGTCAATTACATAAAAGCCGAGCCTCTTATTATCCTCAATTATAGGTTCGGTGATCATCCCTCCAACCTTCATTTCTTCTGCTTCCAGCATTTCGATGACTTTGAGAAGTGCATGAGTCTTGCCAGCACCCGGCAAGCCCGTGATACCAATCTTTATCCCTTTTGCCATAATTCCACCGATATTATTGACGTTCAGACAAATCAATCATAAGGAAGATGTGAAAATGGATATGGCATTTTCATATTAATTATTTTTTTGTCAAATTAAAAAAAATCCTATTTCTTTCATTGCTGCTCGCTAATGCTTTCAATAAACATTAACGGGTAATTCAAATCTTCAATGTATTTCATTCGCGCACGAACCCTGATTTCGTCAATCTTAATCACGAGCCTTACATCAAGCATTTGTCCAGTTAAGGTTTGATAGTCATACTCATTTCTCTTTCTTCTCAAAGTACTCCGATCAATTTTGACACTGACATCCTCCACGAATGGTTGAACACGAACACCCTCCTCAATAGCTTTCTCTAGGCTATCAACATTGGATGAACTTATTGGAGTGCCAACAAATTGATGGTATATTGTTCCCAACTTGATACCGGCTTCAAATGCTGCCCTTTCTCTTTTGGAACAGTTGAAATACGCGAGTGCGAGAGCTTCTCTATTTGCCACAGTATCTCCTCACATTGCTATAAACAACGTAATGCATTGTTTATATTTATCAACAGGGTTCAAGTATCATTTTTGCATCAATTACAACAGCATCATCTTCGCGCACGAATACTGGGTTTAGATCAAGCTGGTTGATATCGGCTTGATATTTATCTCCAAATGCCGAAATTTTCACCAAAAGATCAACAATCGCTTCCCTACTTACCTTCATTCCACGAAATCCATAAAAAATCCTACTCGCACGAATGTCATCGATCATTTCTTGTGCGTCTTCTTTGGTGATAGGTACGAGTCTAAAAGCAACATCATGATAAAGCTCAGTTAAAATACCACCCATGCCAAACATGATGCTTAGCCCAAATGTCCGATCTTTGATCAGACCGACAATTACTTCTGCACCTGGTTTCTCCATAGGTTCTACCAATATGGGAGTATCCGGAAACTGCGATTTCAAAGCTGAGTAACTTTTTTTGAGTTCCTCTTGATTCCTTACGTTTAGAATCACTCCACCCACGTCGGTCTTATGAAGAATTTCCGGCGATGAAATCTTTACTGCAACTGGAAAGTCCAATTTTACAGTTTCGAGTTCGTGTTCATCGAGAAGAACAAAACGGGTCGTTTTTATTCCATTCTCATTAAGCAGGGTTTTTACTTCGCTTTCTGAAAGATATCTTCTTCCTTCGAGTCGAAATTTTTCCAGATCCATATTTTCGCCTCGTGGTGAATTGACATATAGATATTACTTTTTTCTATCAACAACCCTTTCAATGATTTGTAGACGCATTTTAATTTGCGCAAATCGAAATAGGCCGAAAGGTATGATTTGTCATAACCATATTTGTCGGATCGTCTTGCTCCGATCAATCATGTACTTTCCGATACGTCTTCTTAAACAGCGACTTTAGAGGCTTGCTTAATTCAATTCCTTCCATAAGTGCGTTCTTATTCATTTCAAAGGTCCCTTTGGGCGATACGTCATGAAGAGCATGAACGACTGATTTGATGCTAATCAATTGAGTGAGATTTACGAATGCTCCAATCATAATGATATTTGCAACAGGAATCTTCCCCACTTCTTTGGCTCTCTTCACTGCGGGAATTTCAAAATAGCGAAGATCTGGTCTAGAAGCTACAGCATCAGAATCGATGATTACGATCGTTTCCGGCTTCGTGTCTTCTATGAATTCATCGTATGCCGACTGTGACATAAGTATGAGAAAATCAGGTTTCTCAATGAAAGGGCAAAAATCCTGGTGATCACTGATTTTTACATCGCATTTTGATACACCGCCTCTTGCCTCTGGACCATAAGTTTGCGTTTGCACCGCATATAGTTCTTTATTTCCAGCATTTTCATAAAGAGAGGCTGCCCGAGCTATGACGATTCCCGCAAATATGATTCCCTGCCCACCGACGCCAGCGATTCGCAATGAAATTATCATTAATCAGGAAATGGGGTTTGATAAAAATAACCATAACCCAAGAATTAATTTAAAACAAAATTTCAAATAACGGTTGATCCCCTCTTAAAACGGGTGAAATTAATGAACAATGCAAAGCTATATTCTCTTCCGAAATTGAAGTTCGGATATAGTGAACTAGCGCCTTACATGTCTGAAGAACAGCTGGCATTACACCATGATAAGCATCATTTGGCGTACGTCAATGGAGCGAATTCCATACTTGAGAAAATTGATAAGGCCAGAAAAGATGATCAAACTCTTGACATGAAATCGACCCTCAAAGAGCTGTCCTTCCACATCGGCGGTCACGTGTTGCATACTTTGTTCTGGGAAAATCTGTCCCCACCCAGCTCCCACAGTGGCACGCCTACAGGAAAGGTTTCTGAAATCATTTCGAAAGAATTTGGCAGCTTTGATCGTTTCAAGAATGAATTTTCACAGGTCGCAAACAGCGTTGAAGGGTCTGGCTGGGCTGTGTTGGCATTTTGCAAAATGACGCAACGACCTCTCATTATGCAGATCGAGAAACATAACGTTAATATCTATCCTGGATTTAAATTGCTGCTAGTTTTGGATCTATGGGAACACGCATATTACATCGACTATAAGAATCTCAGAGGAAAATTTGTCGATGCATTCTGGAACATCGTCAATTGGAGTGAGGTAGAGAGAAGACTTTCTGAGGTTCTGTGACTAATGGCAAGAATCTCCAAAATTTATATCTTATATTTTTATACTATTAGTAAAAACTGTTTTGTCTTAATTTTCTTCTATACGTTTTGCATCAGTTTTTATCGACATCAATATCTCAGCAAGTGAGGGTCTATCTCTTTCTACAAATTCACCAACAGTTATTTGTCCACTAATATTTAGATCGACTGGATCCATATCCCAGTATCTCGTTTTTTCCCTCTTTGCGGTCTTGATTTTAAGCCATTCATACATCTGTCTTGGATCACCCATTCGATTCCTTCTTCCAAATCCAGTTGGACAGGGAGAGACAATTTCAATGAAAGAAAATCCCTTTTTCATAAGCCCTTTTTTCATTGATTTTATGATTTCTTTCACATGTCGAACAGTCCATCTAGCAACAAAATTAGCGCCCGCTGTCACAGCAAGTTCAGCAAGATCAAAGGGATATTCCTTGTTTCCGTAGGGCGTCGTTGTGCTAAAAGCATTGTAGGGGGTCGTCGTCGATGCCTGACCGCCCGTCATTCCATAAATATTATTATTAATACATATGACTGTCATTTCAGCGTTACGTCTACTTGCATTGATGAAATGATTGCCTCCAATTGCGCCTAAATCACCATCTCCAGTAAAAACAACAACTTTCAACGCTGGGTTGGTCAAATTGATGCCTGTCGCAACAGCGAGCGCACGTCCATGAGTAGTATGTATGGAATCAGCCCGTATATAACCCGGAACTCTTGAACTACACCCAACACCTGATACAAAAACAACTTTATCTTGGTTCAAATTGAGTTCGGAAAACGCCCTATAAAAGCAATTCATCACGGTACCTATACCACAACCTGGACAGAAAATGGTTGGCCACCGATCCTTTCTATACAGATCAAAGAATTGCAACATCATGATCACCTTCGATGAATTTCACGATTTCGTCAGGTTTATGAACCTCACCCCCAATCTTCGAGAAAAGCCTCACGTCTTTACAACCTTCCAAACATGCTATTTTTTGAACCTCTCGAAATACTTGACCGAGATTCATCTCTAGAACAAAGATTTGAGAGGATTTTTCGCTGATTTCCTTTATCGCTTCTACAGGTGTGGGCCATAGCGTTTTCAAATGGAGGAGACCAATTGAATCATCAGATCGAGCGACTTCTCTAGCCGCAAGCGCGGGCGAACCATAAGAGATGATAAATCTCTCTGCATCTTCATTAAGAATTTCATAGATACAGATTTCCTTACGATTCTTAATAATCTTTTCAGAAAGCCTTGTTACAAGTTCAGTGTGTACATCGGGATCGTTTCTCGGGTAGCCTGCAATATCATGAGAGAGCCCCGTTACGTGCACACGAAATCCCTTACCAAAGACTGGAAATTTCGGTACGAGAGTTTCATCATACGCAAAACCGTCATGCCAAACTTTATCGGTCCTTACTTTGCGATCAAATATTTCAATATGATTTGGAACTTTTAGCTTACCACGCATATGACCTATTTCTGCATCTGAAAGAAGAATGGTCGGAACTCGAAATCTCTCAGAAAAATTGAACGCATGAATCGTAAGATCAAACATATCTTGAACCGTTGAGGGAATCAGCGCTATGATCTCATAATCACCATGCGAGCCAAATCTCGATTGCATCACGTCCCCTTGAGATGGCAGTGTAGGAAGTCCCGTTGAGGGACCACCTCGCATTACATTGACGATGACGAGCGGCGTTTCGGTCATGGCTGCATAGCCAATGCTTTCCTGCATCAAACTGAATCCCGGTCCAGATGTTGCTGTCATAGCTTTAGTGCCTGTCCATGAGGCGCCGATAACTGCGGAAATCGATGCGATCTCATCTTCCATTTGAATGAAAACCCCATTCTCCTCTGGAAGCCTTGTTGCAAGAGTTTCGGCGATCTCAGTAGATGGAGTTATTGGATACCCTGCAAAAAACTTGAGACCAGCGGCTATTGCTCCCTCAGCACAAGCCTCATTTCCCTGCAAAAAATATGTACCCTCAGGGAGTCTCATTCGTATCGCCTTCTTCCCATTCGAGTGCATGGTCTGGACATGTTAACACACACATTTCGCAGACTGCTTTGTTTCTGTCCCTTCTCTTCCAATTTGCACATTTCTCAGGGAATGCTACAAACGGGAGGCAATATCCTCTTTCACTGATTTGTGGGCTCTGCCGAAACACACCGCGCGGACAAACTATATTACACAAACCACATCCCTTGCAGTAATCAGCGTTAATCTGAACCCGCATGATTCCCCTCTTTTGATCCCAAATACCTCATTTTTCGTTTATAAACTTATACACTGGTCACGTCCATCCCATCAAGTCTTTTAGAGTATTTATATTGCCAAGCATTAAAATTCCCAAATTTCGTCTATACAACACCGATTCAAAACACAAACTAGTAAATTGTTAAGGCATCCCGAGAAGGATTTTTAACGCTTATTTAGTATAATGCGCCGATATGAAGTACCGCCGGCTTGGGAAGAGCGATATGGTAGTTTCGGCGATCAGCCTCGGTGCGTGGCAATGGGGAACGGGCTACTATTGGGGATACGATAGACTTATCGATAAGAACGAGATCATTCGGGCTAAAGAAAAGGCAATCGAGTTAGGTGTCAACTTCATAGATACAGCTGAAGTATATGGTTGGGGGAAGTCAGAGAAAATTATTGGTGAAATAGTGAGAAAGGAAGATGGAATATTCGTTGCAACAAAATTCTTCCCATTTAGGCTTACACCCGACGCTGTTTTTAGAGCCGTAGACAAGAGTCTCAAGAGACTTAAACGGGGAATCATCGATCTTTATCAGGTTCACTTTCCAAACCCTGCTCAATCTGTTTCCAGACTTATGAGAAATATGGAGCGACTGATTAAATTAGGAAGGATCAGATATATAGGTGTGAGCAATTACAACATAAAATGGCTTCAGAGAGCTCAGGAAGCTCTTTCATTTTCTGATATTGTTTCTAATCAAATACATTACAGTTTAATATACAGAAAACCAGAAGAAGGGGGACTCTTGAAATACTGCCGTGAGAATGAAATTGGGATAATTGCATATAGTCCTCTGGAGCAAGGATTGCTTACTGGAAAATACAACGAAAGAGCGAAACCGACAGGATTGAGAAGAATAAAGCCCGCATTTTTTGGGCGTCATTTAGTTAAATTAAAGCCGCTAAATATCACTCTTGAATCAATCGGTTCAAAACATTCCAGAACCGCGGCTCAGGTAGCGTTAAACTGGGTGATTCGGGACACAAATATAATAGCAATTCCGGGCGCGAAAAATGCCTATCAAGTAGAATTGAATTGCCATGCAGTTGATTTGGACCTGACAGACGAAGAACTAGATCAATTAGAAAGAGCATATAGGAAATACGCGGTGTGAGGTATTGAAAATTCTCCAATTATGATGCAAGAAATTGACTTTCAATTGGGAGACCTCACAATCGCAAACATCTTTTTATAAGATATTTCAGATTAACCGAAAGATGGATGATCGAAAGCTGATAACACAATTGAAACAGAAAAGAAATGCAGTAATTCTTGCACATAATTATCAGAGGGCCGAGGTTCAGGAGGTAGCTGATTTTGTTGGTGATTCATTGGGACTCGCTCTTGAAGCCTCAAATATAAATGCTGATGTCATTGTTTTTTGTGGCGTCGACTTCATGGCTGAAAGTGCCAAGATTCTCAACCCCGATAAAATCATTTTGCATCCGGAGCCCAGAGCAAAATGTCCAATGGCTGCAATGTGCGAGGCAAAAGATCTTGTAGAATTTCGTGCTAGAAATCCAGATGCAAAGATAGTGGGCTATGTAAATACAACAGCTTCCTGCAAGGCACAAATGGATTTGTGCTGCACTTCATCAAATGCCATCAAAGTCGTGGAGTCAACACTCGGAAAAGATATTCTATTTGTACCCGACGAGAACTTGGGCAAGTACATTAAGCGATTTGTAAGCGATAAGAATGTGATTCTTTGGCCTGGATATTGTCCAACTCACCATGCCATTATCCCAGAAGACATAACGAATATTAAGAAGGAGCATCCTGAAGCTTTAGTGATCGTTCATCCTGAGTGCAGACCAGAAGTCATAGATCTAGCAGATGCAGTGAGATCCACCGATGGAATGATCAAATTTGTTAGGGATTCAAGAGCAAATGAATTCATAATTGGAACTGAGGTGGGTCTAATACATCGATTGAAAAGAGAGAACCCAGATAAATCATTTTACGGAATACCCTCTGCAGTTTGTCCTTCGATGAAAATGATCACGCTAAGCACGATTCGGCAAGCGCTTGAAACTTTATCTCCAAGAATCGAACTAGATAAGAAATTGATTGAAATGGCAAGAGTGCCTTTGGAAAGGATGACACGTGTCGGACGGAGCGAATAGGTAAGCAAATAGATTTTCTGATACTTCATGACGTGACGTATTTCAAGATGCTGTAGATTTCAGGTAATAGAATCAATGACTCTTACATTGCAAAAACAGACTTGAATCAACATGTGGACTCCGTAGGATTTAACTTCCAAGAAGCTTTAGAATTGAGCTGAGTAAAAAATAAACTGAGAAAAACAACATAATGAAGCCAGAAAATAGAAGCAGGTACCGATGTCTTTTTCCATCAATAAATTTTTTAGATCTATGCGTGAAAACAGAGACAGTCTCGTACCATATAAAATCGCAACCTATGTGCGCAACGATCAGAATGGGTAGCATAATCAATCCAAATTCAAAAGAACTTGCGATAAGTGCCGCACCAACTGTTGACCACCAAAGAATGAAATAAGGATTTACACCAGTTGTGATCGCTCCCGAAATAAACGAACCGTATCTTGTTTCCTTTTCTTCTGGATTCATAACATTATCCTGTGCAAAAAGTAGACCTCTTGCCATATATGCGAGTATTAATGCACCCAGCAAACCAATGACGGCGAATAATACATCGTCTCTTAAGAGCTCTCCCAACCCAAAATATATTGAGATTATCAGGGGGATCTCAATTGATGCATGCCCTCCCGCAATTTTAAGACCTGCATTCATATCCTTAAGTCCCTTTGCAATTGTCACAGCAAATACGGGTCCTGGGACTATAACTCCTGAGAGACTTATGAGAATCACTGTCAACAAAAAAAGGACGGAAGAGTCTATTGGTGGAGCCATAGCTGTCTGCTACAATCTATGCCGAGTATAAAACACTTTCAGACAGGATTTTAGATTCTTACTCATTTAACCACTCGTCTTATTTCAGTGAATTATTTTTCGACAAAAGACAATGAGAGGTTATCGCCAAAAATCTAGTTTTGCTGATCGGGCACATTTTAAAATAGATTAGATATGAAAACACCCAGATAATCAAGAAACAGTTTACATATACCATTGCTTGGACTTATTAACGTAATCGACGGGATCCGTTTCCTTAACTGATGCTCCATCCACATCAATGATGAAAACACTGTGGATCCTTGAATTTAAGATTTCATCCATTGTTACAGGAGGGTTGGAATAATACATATCACAGTACCGCTTAATTTCCTCTATCTCCTCAGATGTTCTGAATCGAGGAGGTTTTATGAAGCATTCAGGAATCGGCAGGATGTAATGTGGTGGTGTTCCCAGAGAAAATTTATTGCAGTAACTACTGTATCGCGCGATTTTGCTAGCAACTCTCGCCCTTACATAATTGCCAGGATCCAAAGCATGCGATGGCGGTACGTATCCTGTTTCTACTTCAACAATCAGTGTGCCTAATCCTTTCGAAGCCCAAACATCGCAGGCAAGGTTCTCACCGATTTCGCGCTCCAATTCGACTTCATATCCTCCGAGAAGCAAATATTTCGCAACAACCAATTCCAGTATTGAATGATTTACTTTTAGCATATTGCGATCTCTCAACTCATTTAGGCGATTAGCCAGACCACTTAATTTTGGTCTCAGTTCCTCAGGCATCGATATTTCAAGAAGTGTGAGAATTTTTGTCACATCATCTTTGAAATCAGTCAGGAAATCACCTTTCATGCAAATTCCTTGATTTTCAAAGAGCTGAAATTGCTAGCAGATACCATCTCATCCATGATTGCCCTTTCCTTTTCTGCTTATTATAAGAGTCAGTGTCGATCGAATTCCCGTGATTTTCCTTATTTGATTACTAATTATGGCCTCGAGATCTTCCATCCTGTCTGATTCTATCTTCGAGACGATATCGTAAACACCGTATACCAAATAGACTTCAGAAACACCTTGAATATTCGATAATGCAGTCATCACCTCTCCTTCCTTACCGACTTCCGTATTGATCAATATAATTGCCGATGGCATATCAAAGCGCAAATATGCGATCGGAGGGTAATAATCTCTTTTATATCACGGCGGATTCGCATGTTTGAAGGCTCTCATACCGTGCTACCTAAAAAGAAGAAACTAGTCATTTTATCGCAAAATGTTGAAATAATTGCTAAACCTTAAATGCATCTGTTTAATTCATCGCGTAACTGCACACCAAACACATTGTAGTGATTGACTTGCATGTTATTTTAAAATAAGGATTGCGAAAAGGGGATTGTGAAAAGGAAGGATGCAACATGAGCGATAAAGATGAGGCGGCAAAAAGAATAATAAAAGAAATAATAGAGGAGTTGAAAAGAGGAAAGACTCCAAATGAGGTTAAGGAGAAATTTAAGGAAGCACTGGCCAAGGTAGATAGAGGAGATATCTCCGTTATCGAAGACTCGCTGGTTAAAGAAGGAATTCCCCTTGAAGACATCGAAAAACTATGCGATGTGCATTTAGCTGTTTCAGCAGAAATGTCACCAGAAAAGACCATCGTTGGACCAGGTCATCCCATCTTCATCCTCATTGAGGAGCACAAATACGTCAGGGATTTGGTCGACGAGATTTCTAGAATAATCCCATCACTTGAAAACTTGAAAGACTCAAAGGACACGATGAATCGTTTGCGGAAGCTGATTGGGGATCTCAAGGAGTATAACAAACACAAAATAAGAGAAGAAAACGCGCTGTTCCCAGTTATCGAGAAACATGGTGTAACCAAGCCTCCATCTGTAATGTGGTCTGAACACGACCAGCAGAGGGATTTGATTAAGAGGATATCGAATCTCGTTTCGCAGGAAATCACCGAGCCTCAGGACATCGATGAGTTGAAATCGATGCTAAAATCTCTTTCTGGTTTAATAAACTCCCATTTTTATAAGGAAGAAAATATCCTGTTTCCAACTGCTTTCAAATTAATCGATTCGGAAGAATGGGTTCGTATCAAGGAATCTATGGATGAACTCGGATATTGCTCATTCACCCCCTCACATGCAATTGGTGAAGGGGGACGCAAAATTTCGACGACGGAGATCAGAGGTACTGACATTCTGCTAGAAACGGGCACACTCTCGATTAAACAGCTCGAAGGGATCATGAACAGTCTGCCCATCGACATAACATTCGTTGATGATCACGACACAGTGCGCTATTTCAATCAAGCTCCTGATAGAATCTTTCCAAGAACAAAAGCCATAATCGGTCGCAAGGTACAGAAATGCCATCCAGAAAAGAGCGTTTCCATTGTTGAAAGGATTCTAAATGATTTCCGAAATGGGTCTCGAGATTCGGCAAAATTCTGGATTAGAATGGGGCAGAAATATGTTTACATTCAATACATTGCAGTGAGAGACAAAAATAATGAGTATCTCGGGTGCCTGGAAGTGACACAGGATATCGCACCTATTAAAGCAATTGAAGGGGAAAAGCGATTACTTGATTGAAGAGTTATACAAAAAGAGTCTAAATCCTCTTAGCTATAACAGAAAAAACAATACTTCTAAATATGAAAAGACTTTCGAAATAATAGGACGGAGCCTACGGTAAAAATTCTAGATGAAGAGAAGAGGGTCAGCTGATTCCTTGTGGGAAGTGATGAACCCTATGAGTGCAGATCTCAGGGCTCCGTCCTACTGATGTCTGAGTCTCCTGACAGTAATTCGAACTCCTGGAGATTCATTCTCAACTGCGTAGCGTTTCAGCGTCCTGATCGCAACGACCTGAGAGTCATCAGGAATCAAGACCTTTGCAAGTCCATCAAGAACAGTTCTCACCAGTTTGTCGACATCAGGTCTTCTTGTATTCAGACTGATCTTTTTTGGAAGACTTTTTGGCCGTTGAAATATGAATTCTGCTTCGACCTCATAACCTAGGTTCGGATCGGGTGAATAAAATGAAAAATTTCTCCTCTCATTTGCATGCTGAGCCTCTGATGCAATCCTCAATTGCCACCTTCGAGTGTCCTTGTTGCCGTGAATTGTAACAACTTTGTCGATTTTCTTCAAGTAATATGAGCGAGTACTTCCTTGTGGTTTTGGATCTCCACATACAAAGAACTCAATGCAGTCCTCGTCTTCACCATGTTGAATATAGTGATCAGCATCTTCGGCTGGACCTGGAATATAGCACTGATCTTCGATTTCATTTCCTTTCTGCCGACCAGCCATTATTCATCACACACCGACGTATAATAAATTCTGCGTGATTAACCCTATTGAAGAATGTCGTTATTATTTTTCTCGGGAAAGGGGTCGAGCTTCAGTGCTCTTCTAATCGCATCGCCCAGCACCATTAATCCCATCAAAACGAGTGTAAGCCCGATGATCCAATTGTATTGGAAATCAAATAGAGCTGTTCCCAAAACATTATTTTTTGTGAAAGCTAGTGCAGCAAAAAGTGGGATGTATGCAATAAAACAACGAAGAGCAATATATCTGTTATCAACTGCCCAAATAAGCAGTATTGCAATAGGAAAAACGTAATATCCGGTTAAAGCGCGGGGATAGAAAATCAGGAAAAAAAAGGAAAAAAGTAGTGTCGTCTTCAGAAAACCAAGATTCTTCTTGATCGCATACAGAAATGCACATATCATTGCGACAGAGAATATTGTGAGAAGAATAGTCCGTGAAATGGAAAGTCCTGCCAAGACTAGAAATGCCCATATACTATGTCCTCCAGCAGGACCAGCACCTCCTTCTAATGAATAATACCTCGGAAAATTGATGAATTGTTCTGGTGCAACAATCAAAAAAGGAAGGGAAATACTGATAGAGATTCCGATAATTATTGTCAACTGAATAAACCTCTCCCTCCAATTCTTCGCCTTCAAAAAGAGACCTGGATATAGTAATGCCGTAAACACTTTCGTCCAGATGCCAATTACCATCAAAGCTGTAGCAAGCTTGAGACGACCATTAAGAGCGAAAAGCAATGAAATGACGAAGAAAAAAACGATTACAGGCTCATCTTGTATACCGAATGTCGCTTCGACAGTTTCATACGGTACCGCGTAAAAAAGCAAAGCTGTGCAGAAGGCCTTGAAATCATCCCACTTCCGCAAACCAAAATAAAATGAAAGCGCTGTGATAATCTGAAACAGCGAAAAATATACTTCGTAGACCCAGTCATCTCCTCCAAATAACTGGGGGGGAATCATCAAATAGACGATCAATGGCGGGGATTCGCACCAAAGATCACGATATAACCATCCGCCATCCAGGACAAGTTGGGTCCTCTCGCGATAGTATGGCACATCGGGCGGGGGTCCGATGATTTCTGATAGATGCGACCTTAGAAAAAGCTGGTCGACGGCGATAATTCCGCCAAGATATATGACACCTATCAAAATAATTGTTACTGCTCTCTTCTCGGGTTTGATCGCTGCCAATTTATATTTGATTCTTAAAAGAAATCTATGCAACATATTGGCGTGAAGCAAGTCAAACCACCTATGATTGCGGTAATCCAATCAGACCCCTTGAACCCTACCTACTCGGAGAAAGCCTTTTACATTGGGCAATTGGAGAATCAGATATCTAAGCTGTTCTATCATGGAGATAAACGATTCCGGTCTCGTGGGAATAAGATCGCCTCTCTTATATTTGATAAGTTCAGCATTTTTTGCACGAATCGCTCAAGGCCCAACCCCCAGCCACCGTGAGGAGGCATTCCATAGGCAAATGCACTTAAGTAGAAGTCAAAAGAAGATATGTTAAGTCCTTTCTTCTCCATGCGCTCGATGAGCTTTGGATATCTGTGCTCTCGCTGTCCTCCGGATGCAATTTCTTGTCCTTTGTAATCAAGATCAAATGAATGAGAGAAAACCGTACCTTCTTTTTCCATGATGTAAAATGGTTTTGACTTCTCAGGATACTCGATTATCCAGTACATTTCGTAGCCTTTGGCCATCATAATTTCGCCGAGTAACTTCTCGCCTTCAGTACCAAGATCCTCACCCTCCTCGACATTCATTCCCTCAGATGAGAGCATATCGACGGCTTGTGAATACGTCACTACTGGATAAGGCGATCTTGGTAATGTGACAGCGCAACCGATCAAATCCAGCAAATTCCCGCATGATTCGATTACACCAGAGATTACGTGCTGCAGGCAACCCTCAATCATGTCGAGAACGTCTCGTTGCGATTCGATGAATGCCATTTCCCCATCAAAACTCACGAATTCAGAGACGTGCCTTATAGTATCAGAAGGTTCTGCGCGAAAGGCTGGTGCAATCTCATACACACGATCAAGCCCTGTTGCCATCAACATTTGTTTATAGAGTTGCGGACTCTGAGCAAGATATGCTTTTTTTTCGAAGTACTGGACTGGGAATAATGTAGCACCACCTTCAGCGCCAGAGGCCACTATTTTTGGAGTGAATACTTCAACAAAATCTCTACTTTTTAAGAACTCGTCTATTTTCCGTAACACAATAGATTTAATTTCAAAAATGGCTCGTATTTCTGGTTTTCTTAAATCAAGATGCCTATTGTTAAATCGTGTTTCCACTTCAACATTGACCTTATCGACCACACCAAGAGGTAATGGAGTTCTTGCTTCACTGAGAATTTTGCAGTTTTTCGGAATAATTTCGTATCCCTTTTTTGCCTGTTTGCTTTCTTTTACTATTCCAGATACAAGGATTACTGATTCCCGAGGAACTGTTGTGAGAGCTTCGTATAGATATAGAGGGGTACTCTTCTTATGAATGGTAATTTGAATGAGACCGTATCTATCCCTCAAGATGACAAAAGAGATACCACCAAGATTTCTGATCTCTTGAACCCAGCCTTTTACGATCACTTCCTTTCCAAAGTCTTCCGTCGTAATCGTCTTTGAATTCCTCTCAGAATTTGTTGCAACCATGGTAATTCCTTCGGGAAAAGCACGCGAGAGATATATAAATCATGGAGATCGTGGGCGACTTGGTTAACGTCTAGTTTCGGATGATGAATCAAGGCGCCGTTCAAAACACCAAGCATCGAAGAGATGACCGAAAATAATATTACAATTGCGATCAAATAAGGCACTCATGTGTCCGAAAGTTGATATTGATAGAGAAGAGTGTACTGGTTGCGGACTCTGCTATAACGAAGAATGTCCTGAGGTCTTTGTTGAAGGAGATGATGGTCAATCTGATGTCCAAGAGAAATATCGATCAGGAGAGCCTGGACAAGGCGTCATTCCTGAAGATCTTAAAGAATGCGCAAAGAGGGCAGCAGAAGCATGCCCTGTGAATGCGATAATTGTATTAGAAGACTGAATCGCTTCGCTCAACATTTTTTGGCACAGCTTGGTTTTCTATTTCCCTTTTCTTTTTGACGTGATTGCAAATAAAATCTTGCATCATGCAAATATTTTATTAGAGGTATCTGCGATTCTGGTTCAGAGGATTGGGATCAAAAATGACAGACAAAGTGACTATTTCTGTTATCAAAGCCGATGTAGGATCAGTTGCCGGCCATTCACGCCCCCACCCGAAGATGATGGAAAAATGCCATGAGATACTAAAAACTGGAGTTGAAAGCGGGGTAATAGAGGATTTTTTTGTTACCAGGGTTGGGGACGATATCAACTTATTCATGAGTCATCGAAAGGGTGAGAACAATCGAGAAGTTCACGGCCTCGCATGGGATGCCTTTCAAGCAGCCTCAAAGGTTGCGAAGAATATGAAACTCTACGCAGCTGGGCAAGATATATTGAAAGACGCTTTTAGTGGCAATGTGAGGGGGGCTGGACCAGGCGCTGCAGAAATGGAATTCATCGAGAGAGTTTCTGAGCCTATTCTTTTTTTCATGGCAGATAAGACAGAACCGTCAGCTTTTTCTCTTCCGTTGACAAGAATATTTATGGATCCATTTTCAACGACGGGGCTAGTAATAGATCCAAGAGCGCACATGGGATTTCGCTTTGAGATTGTTGATGTTTGTGAATCAAAAAAGATCGTGATGAGTGCTCCAGAGGAAAGCTATGACATTCTCAGCCTACTTGGCGATACCACAAGATACGCCATCAAGCGCGTATTCAGCAAATTGGAAGAAATAGGTATTGCAGCAGTAGTTAGTACTGAGAAACTCAATTTCGCTGCTGGCAAATACATCGGGAAAGACGATCCTGTCATGATAGTACGCTGTCAGAGCGGTTTGCCAGCCGTTGGGGAAGTTCTACAGCCCTTCATGTTCCCTCAGCTCGTTGCCGGATGGATGAGAGGCTCTCATCACGGTGCATGGTATCCATGTTCTGTTGACGATTCGGATCCATCCTTTTTTGATGGACCCCCTCGTATAGTTTGCCTTGGATTCCAAATAAACAACGGGAGATTTCAGGGACTTGAAGACCCGGGTTCGCCACCAGGTGCACATATACCAGTGGATTACTTTGCTGGGAGTGTATGGGATGAGGCAAGAAGGCGTGCCATAAAAGCAAGCATTTACATGAGAGGTCACGGCCCGTTTATGCCGGGTATACTTTCGCCAGAAGAAATGGAATACACTACAAGACCTTCTGTTCTGAAGAAACTGAAGGACAGGATGATAGATGTCGATTAAAATTTCGACGCCTGCAGTCATAGTGAACTTCAAATCATATTCAGAAGCCGAGGGAAAGAACGCACTTTTTATAGCGGAAATTTGCGAAGATGTCTCAAAGAATACCGGGGTTTGCATCAGCGTTTGCCCGCCAATAGTAGAGCTCTCGATGATTGCCGACCGAGTTAATATACCCGTATTATCTCAGCACGCCGATCCATTGGATGCCGGTGCCCAGACTGGTAGAATTACTCCGTCGTCTATTAAGGCAGCAGGCGGAGCGGGGACATTACTCAACCATTCAGAAAGAAGAATGATTTTATCAGACCTTGCGAAGGCAATTTCAATATGTAACGAGATAAGCCTGCAGAGCGTCGCTTGCGCTGATTCTGCCGAAACGGCTGGTGCAATTGCTTTTTTCAGGCCAGATTTTATTGCCGTAGAGCCACCACAGCTCATAGGCGGCAATGTCTCTGTCACAACTGCAAAACCAGACGTCGTAACGAAAGCTGTCGAATCGGTGAGAAAAGTGGATGAACAAATTCCAGTGTTTTGTGGGGCGGGCGTGAAAACTGGGAAGGACGTTAAAAGGGCAATTGAGTTAGGAGCAGATGGAGTACTCCTTGCATCTGGAATCATAAAATCGAAAGACATCAGGAGGACTCTGGAGGATTTGTTAAAGTACATCTAGAAACCATCAGCGACTAACAAAGACCTATTCAACCTTTCATCAAATTCATTCTCGTTTTCACGCTATCGTTTCATAGCGACAAATTTTTTATATAATTAGGATAGAATTGTTCTCACCGAGCGGAAGCATATACTAATTGTAGAGATTTTTCGTTTATACATGAGAGATGTTTTTCTCTTATGATGAGAGGCCTGAAGAGTGCTATCACCTCTGTCCTCCTCCCCCTTATGGTTTTTGGCCTCTCATCATCTCCTGCAGAGCAAATACTGATTGTTCCTCTTGGTAATGCTCATGAAATTTCAACATCGGAATTAGATCAAACATTCTTAACCATCAACACCCAAAATGCGACTGGCTCTCACATGAAAAATCCCTTTGAGCTTCCTTCTCTATTGATAGAAATTGCACCTTCGTTTCTTTGTGAGTATGTCGTCATAAAGATTTTTTGCGACAATCTTTCGATCCAAAACTGGTCAATAACGGATAACGAAGGAAAATTGATCTTCATAACCAATACAGTTCTCAAAGAGGGCGAGGAAATTATTGTAACGCAGAATAAGACTCTAATTGAATCAGTATATCCATCAAAAAAGATTATGGAAATAGGTAAGGAAGTGTTAAAGGCTTCTGGACGATTTCAATTGGCCGATACTGGAGACGAGGTTTTGCTCCTTGATGCTTATGGAAATATCATCGATGCTATCATTTATGGAGATTCTCATTACCAAGATCAAGGTTGGGCAGGCGAACCGGTAAATACATGCGGTAAACGGGAGGTCCTGGTGCGAAATAATGGGTTGCAGGATACAAATACTTCAAGAGACTGGAAATGCAGTTCTCCTGGAAGATCGTCTTTCATTCCCTTTCAATGCGATGCGAACATCGAGCCCTTTACATCGCCTGAACATGCAAGAATACGCATCATCAGAGAGTTACAATTTTCAGTGGAATCTGTCAAAATAGCTCTCTATATGATGGATGACCCCCTAATAATCAGTGAGTTACGAAATTGCCTTGAGAGAGGGGTCAATGTGTCGATCTTACTCGAAGGACAGCCTGTCGGAGGCTTGTCGAGTGAAGCACGAAATTATATCTCTTATCTTTCAAAAGCCGGTGCAGAAATCCACCTTCTATTTTCTGTTGATGGCTACAAACGCTATAGATTTCTTCACTGCAAGTATGCAGTTCTCGATAGCAGAAGAGTCTTAATCATGTCGGACAATTGGGTAACTGAAGGGCTTGATAAGAACAGAGGATGGGGAGTTGTCATTGAGAATCGATCCATTGCAGCCTATTTCTCCACCGTTTTTGAGGAAGATTTTCGACTTTCAAGTCTCGATATCCTAGACGCATCGGAGTTCCTTGGTAAAGAGATTGATGAATTAGATGATCATCCAAAAACAGTCGATGAAGGCTTTAGATCTATTGATGACATAAGCAAACTTGAAAAGATCCAAGTATTTAGAGGAGAGATTCAACCTCTGATCTCTCCAGACTTTACTATACCATTGTTAATAAACCTGATCAAAAATGCAAGATCGAGAATTCTTGTCGAACAATTTTCTTGCGAATTATCATGGTTACAAAATAGTGAGATCATCTATGCCTTGAAAGATGCGGCATTACGGGGAGTGCATGTAAGGATCCTTCTTGACGCATCCTGGTTTAATTACGTTATCCCAGGAAATCACGCGTTGATCATCGAAAAACTCAATGAGTTCGCAAATTCGTCCTATTGCGATTTTGAGGCTAGGGCGCTATCGCCATACCACGGATTCACGGTGCTTCACAATAAAGGAATGGTCGTGGATGATTATGTTGTGGTATCGAGCATGAACTGGGTAAACAACTCCTTTTTCGACAACAGAGAGGTTGGCGCTATTATCGAATCAAAAGAAGTTGCTGATTTTTTTGCAAAAATCTTTTGGGAAGACTGGAACATCGATCCGTATCCCCCAGTGATAGTGACCAATGGAGCATACTTGAACATCACTGCAGGTGTCTACTTAATAATGGATGCATCGAATTCCCATGATAATTCTTGGATTGACAAATATCTTTGGGACCTCAATATGGATGGCAGCATCGAATGGCAGGGCGCAAAGTGGCCTGTTGCCTTCGAGCCGGGAAGACATCTTATTCTACTTACTGTCATCGATGCATATGGAAATAGCGCTAACGTCACGATCCTAGTGAATGCAACAATACCAGAAAATCATATTTTCGCAGACTGGATCCTTAAGATCATTGTGGCAGTATTTTCTTGTGGTAGTCTTCTTGCAATCTGCAAAAAAATTAAGCGGAATAGATGATATGATTCAGTTGTTGAAACTGAGACGCTTCTCCATTACAGATCTCAGAGAAGTGTACGATCTTGCTTGCACCGAATTGAGAGAACGCTATTCACCTGACTTATTCCTAAATATACATTCTTACTGGCCCGACGGTTTTATAATCGCCGAAGAATCCGGGAAGGTTTTGGGTTTTATTCTTGGCCTCAATATCACAAAAATAGAAGCGCGGATACTCATGTTGGTGGTGAGAAGAGATCTCAGGAGAAAAGGTCTTGGTACAATGCTTTTAAATGAATTCCGTTCAGTATGTGCAGTCAGCGGAATTCGGTGTATTTCCCTTGAAGTTAGAAAAAGCAACCTCGTCGCGATCAATCTATATAAAAAGCTCGGATTTGAAATCTCGGGGGAAATATCAGGATATTATTCTGATGGAGAAAGCGCTTATAAGATGCAACTGTTTCTCTAGAAAAACATCTGGTCCTGATCGTAATGCTCGTTCCAGAAATAATACGGTGAACGTTCTTTTTGAGACGTTGTTATATCCGCAGATAGACCTTTCTGAAACGTACCGTATTTATCTTTTATCTGCTCTTCAACTGGACGGCAATATTTTAATGCAGCTTTAATATGCCTTTCTTCTATAAGAGTATCGCCATTGATAACCGCAAGATCGCCAGCTGATCGAATCAGCCCTCCGAGTTCTCTGAGCCGCAAGGTAAGCGCATTCGCCTTACCATCTATGATCTTTGCACGCCTGCGGGCTTCGTGAATAATCGCCTTAATCCCAGAACGAGATGCATGCGGAATGCGACCGTCCATTGAAATTTCCTGGGCGATGAATTGTGCGATCAGCGCTCTATTACTTTCATTGTCATCCATTGTCGTTTCCATTAAGACTTCATAGCCGTTCCCAGCGATCCTTGAACGAAGTGGCGAGAGAATCTGGTCAAGATCCTGAATATTGCATGCGCCGACAAAGATAAAATCACAAGGCACGTTGTCTACCTTTACGCTTGCTCCTGCACTTTGAGGATTTCGACCAGATATTGGAAATCTTTTTTCCTGCATTGCCGTGAGAATGTATCTCTGGAGCTGTCCTAAATGAGGCAGTTCATCAATAAATAGTACTCCTTCATGCGCTTCATGAATGGAGCCAGGAATGACCCTCTCGTAAGGAGGTGTGCCAAGTGATGGGTGACTGCCATATGGATCGTGTCTCACATCTCCAAGAAGCTCCGTTTCACTTGCTCCCGTAGCTAGCACAAATGGATTTCGTTCCAGTGCAATAAGAACTTTGCGTGGGCTTACTTTCTCGAATTCTCTTCTTCTTTCCAACGCCTCTTGGTCGAGGACTCTTATCATCTCTCCACAGCGCTCAAATACGATAACTTCTTCCTTACCGAAACGCTTTCTTGTCGTTGTTACTCGATCATTCATTCCTGGAAATCCAGATATACCAGCTGCTCCTATAGTTACTTCAAAGATTCCTCCGATAAGATCTCCAAACGGATTGCCGCTGACACCATCTCCTAGTTTTAGCCTTTGACAATGAGGACAATAGCGGTCACGAGGCGACGAATAAGTACCACAGTTCTTGCATCGATAACCAAGTTTTTCTGCGACATTGATAGGCGCATCCTTTGGGCTGATGAGCTCTCCTTCAGCAGATTCTTTTGATTCCATTTCCCGTCTCACTTCTTCAGCCTTTTTCACTTCTATAAGAGGTCTTTCGGGATTCTCAGGGTTGTGAACAACTCTGATCTCCTCCGTAGGTCTGGGAAGGTGAAGTGCAAGAGCTTGTGCTATCATAGACTTACCGGTTCCAGGAGGACCCACCAGAAGAAGGTGTCTTCGTTGTTTAGCTGCAACCCTTGAAATTTTCACCGCATCTTCCTGCCCAATAACTCTCATCAAAGGGTCATTTGGAATAAGTATATCAGCAGTTGTTTCGATCGAGCCTAAATCTGGCTCGCATCTCATATCAATCTTTTCTGTTTTCATCAGCTCAGATCGTCCTTTGTCCATACATCAACAGATATTGGCTGTTTCGTCACATTTGCCATTTTTGTACCTATTACAGTCTGAATCTTCTTTTCTGCCGCCAGGTCTAGAATTCTTTGCGTAATAACTCCATCAAAGACAATCGCTGCCACATCCTTAGTGTCTTCCTTAAGTACATTAACGAGGTCTTTACTTGGAACTTCTTTAATGACGTTTCCATTGCTATCGAGGAGTCTCGCGTTGAGCGTTGATGACAACTCTGAGAGGATCTCTTTGTACCTCTGCTGTGCCGGTGATAGTTTTTTCTTTCCCTGGACTGACCTCTCATCAATAGCTTCGTGCTCTTGAATAACTTCAAATTTTTCGCCTCTGTCAAGTCTTTCAATTTTTTCAGACTTTATTGCCGAGTGATGAACTGAATTTATCTGTGCGGTTTCACCGCCGAGACCGTACATTTCAATATACTGCTCTGCTGGTATCTTGTTTCTCAGGCATTTCATGATCTGTTTCTGGGTAAGCTCCTCTACTTCCTGACCTCTTGGAGCTCTAGCGACAAAATCAACCTCTGCCACCTGGAAGAGTTCTCGAAGAATCAGTTCGCCTCCACGATCCCCATCAACAAATGCTGTAACTATCCGCTCCTTTGAAAGATCGCTTATAGTCTTCGGAATATTCGTGCCCTCGACCGCAATAGCATTTTTTATCCCAGCTCTTAACAAATTGAGAACATCGGATCGACCCTCTACAACAATAATTGCATCAGAATCGGGTACACTTGGACCCGCTGTAAGGCGTTCTTTGCCGTAGTATATTACTTCCTCAGCTTGAACGGATTGACGAACACTCTCGGTGAGGTCAATACCCGTGCTTTTCGATTGTCGTATGAGATCTGAAAGCAGTTCCTTGGCTCTCTCAATAATCTTTGCTCTCTTTGTAATTCGAACATCCTCAATCGATTCAACGCTGATTCTCGCCTTGCACGGTCCAACTCTATCGATCGTTTCCAGTGCTGCTGCAAGAATAACCGTTTCGACTTGGTCAAGACTTGAAGGAATTAGAATATCTCCCTCAGATTTACCCTGACGAGAACTTACTTCCACCTCTATTCGCCCGATTCGGCCACTTTTTTGGAGGTCTCGAAGATCTAATTCATCTCCCAGCAGTCCCTCAGTTTGGCCGAAAATAGCCCCCACCACATCAGGCTTCTCAACGATACCATCCGCCTGCAGTCTCGCCTTGATCAGATACTTGGTGGTGCTCGGATCAATGTTCATCAAGATCACCTCGTAATTAACTCCTTATTTTTCTGGAAAAACAGGGGGCACCAATCCTTGGAATCACTCTTTGCATCCACTACGAAGTAGTATACTTACTTGTGATTTAGATTCTAATTTATCCTTGCTAACCATTCTTTTAACCATCCTAATAGGATACGATGAATGGATGACAGTGATTATGTGAGGAAACGGGCCCTGCCCGTTTTTCCAATCCACTACACTCTATTGCCATTTAAATATTTTTCGACCTTGCGATCTTTTTCTAAAACAAAACTACGAATCAGCGTGCCCATTTGATAGACATAAAAATCAAATGAAGTTTTCGAAATTCGAGACGATAAATGAAAAGAGATACAAGTTTTGAAATAGGCTATCCTCCTGAAGCGACTCGTATTATTCTAATTAAATCCTTATCGTGAAGTTCTTCAGTCAAAGGCACAGGAACGCTATTTCTCATCACGATGCACTCATCGGGAAGTAGATTTAGGCGTCTAACGACTTCCTCAATCGTGGAACCCTCCGCTACTTCTAAAATTCTCTGACCCTCGTGTTCGGCTCTACCTGTCACAACTGTGACCAAGATTTTCTGCTCCATTTTTTTCACAACACATCTGAACTAGTACCATATTAAATCTCTTTTGCATTTAAACATCGCAATAATTTGAATTTTGAACATCAGATTTGAGTAAAGATAAAAATAACGGAATCATATTTGCGTTTTCGCAACGCCGAGGTAGCCTAGTCCGGAAAGGCGGTAGCCTCGAGTGGCTAGATGCCTGAGTGAGCTACTGGCGGTCACCGCCTCGGGAGTTCAAATCTCCTCCTCGGCGCTTAAGCTGTGTGTGAACTCAATATACCCGAGCTCATTGACAAGTACCGCAAACAGATCTGCTTGAAATTCGAATTTGATAAGACGAAAGGAAAATGATCCTTTACTTGATGGCAATTTTATCTATTTGATCTCGCACTTAGTCTTTTATTCGGTATATCGGTGGTGGATAATGTCATTTTATGATACCAGGAATGAAATACTCCAGATCGAGATGCGATAGAAGCTAGAAAAGTTCAATATATCTTGTAATAACGAAGTGTCTTGGTATGCTCTTGCAGTAGCACAGAAATAAACCTTTACTTTTCTAATAAAAATCTGCAAATCAACCACGTGAGCAGAGCAATTAACTTTCAATTACACGATTAACAGAGTTTTTCGAGATTTATCCTCGTGTTTAGAATTCAAGAAATTTACTAACTTTTACAAAAGGTCGATCGAACTCATTTACCTATTTTGGGCTGGATATCAAAGTGAGCATGGCACTCTTTTGGATATCCAGCTTTTAGCGTTTGAATGTCTATTAACTGCTTCAGTTGTTTTCAAAATGAGCTTAATTGAATGCAAGCATTGGTCTTTTTTTTGACCCGTTTCCTGCTG